>NZ_JWAK01000037.1:0-95899 GCF_001069335.1 Streptococcus sp. 1171_SSPC | reverse complement strand
TTCATAGATCTGAACTTTATCTTTATAAGTCAATTTCATAGTAAAAACACCCCAAAAGTTAGATTTTTTCTATCTAACTTTTGGGGTGCAGTTCAAACTAAAGCTTTTTTTGTTTTATCAATTGTTTTCTAAATAGTTTTTAATAATCTGTAATTCATCTTGGTTCAAGGGGCGGTAATCACCTGTTGTTAGGTCGGGGTCTAATGAAAAATCTCCAAATTTGATTCGCTTGAGGCTAGTTACCTTGACACCGACAGATAAAAACATCTTTTTCACCTGATGAAATTTCCCTTCAGACAGGGTGACTAGTGCCTGACTTTCGGTAAGGCTGGAGTTAAGGATTTTTAGTTTGGCCGGCTTACACCTGGTCCCGTCTAAGAAGGTGATTCCTTCTTGAAATCCCTCTATATGAGCGGGTTCAAGAGGGCCGTTGACTGTTACCGCGTATTCTTTTTCGATATGGTATTGGGGATGAAGGAGTTGGAAACCTAGAGGTCCATTGTCTGTTAGTAGGAGGAGTCCGGTCGTATCCCGATCCAGTCGACCGATAGGATAGGTCTTGAGGGTCCGGTCTTCTGCTCGGAGGAGATCCAACACTGTAGGATGTTGGGCATCCTTGGTAGCCGTCACTAGTCCTTGAGGTTTATAAAGAAGAAAATAGTGATGGGAACAGTCGGTAAGGACCTGATCCTTCCAGCGAACTTCTTGGAGACCTGTATCCACATTTTGGGATAATTTTGTTGCAGCAAGTCCGTCGACTAGGATCTGCTTTTTGGCTAGGCTCTGTTTGATTTCTTTGCGGGGAATTTGGTAGTGAGCCAGTAATTGATCTAATCTCATAAAAGACAGGATAGCATGAAATGGAGAGAATCACAAGTATTCGGAAAAAGGATGAAGAAAAGGGATAAAGAGGTGAAAGATTTTCATGAATAGAGTGGTTAGGAGTGGGAATGAGAAAGAAGGTTTTCGAAAGAAAGCATGAAAACATTTACACTTACTTGAGTTAAGTCATTTGCTTAAAATTGTGGTATAATCGTTCAGTTAGAAAATAAATTTTTGAATACAATAGAGGAAATCATGACAAAATTAAGAGAAGATATCCGTAATATCGCGATTATCGCCCACGTCGACCATGGGAAAACAACCCTCGTTGACGAATTGTTGAAACAATCTGAAACTCTTGACGCACGTACTGAGTTGGCAGAGCGTGCTATGGACTCAAATGATATCGAAAAAGAGCGTGGAATCACCATCCTTGCGAAAAATACAGCAGTTGCCTACAATGGAACTCGTATCAACATCATGGACACACCAGGACACGCGGACTTCGGTGGAGAAGTTGAGCGGATCATGAAAATGGTTGACGGTGTTGTTTTGGTCGTAGATGCTTACGAAGGAACCATGCCACAGACTCGTTTCGTATTGAAAAAAGCCTTGGAACAAGACCTTGTGCCGATCGTTGTAGTTAACAAAATCGATAAGCCATCTGCTCGTCCAGCAGAAGTAGTAGACGAAGTCTTGGAACTCTTTATCGAGCTTGGTGCGGATGATGACCAACTTGACTTCCCAGTCGTTTATGCGTCAGCGATCAACGGAACATCTTCCTTGTCAGATGACCCAGCAGATCAAGAAAAGACCATGGCGCCAATCTTTGACACTATTATCGACCACATTCCAGCTCCAGTTGATAACTCAGATGAGCCCCTTCAATTCCAAGTGTCACTCTTGGATTACAATGACTTCGTTGGTCGTATTGGTATCGGACGTGTCTTCCGTGGTACCGTAAAAGTTGGGGACCAAGTAACCCTTTCTAAACTAGACGGCACAACGAAGAACTTCCGTGTTACGAAGCTCTTTGGTTTCTTTGGTTTGGAACGTCGTGAAATCCAAGAAGCTAAAGCAGGTGACTTGATTGCCGTATCAGGTATGGAAGATATCTTCGTTGGTGAAACCATTACTCCAACAGATGCTATTGAAGCTCTTCCAGTTCTTCATATCGATGAGCCAACCCTTCAAATGACCTTCTTGGTCAACAACTCACCTTTTGCTGGTCGTGAAGGGAAATGGGTGACTTCTCGTAAGGTCGAAGAGCGCCTTCAAGCAGAATTGCAAACAGACGTTTCTCTTCGTGTAGAACCAACAGACTCACCAGATAAATGGACCGTTTCAGGACGTGGGGAATTGCACTTGTCTATCTTGATCGAAACCATGCGTCGTGAAGGATACGAGCTTCAAGTATCTCGTCCAGAGGTTATCATTAAAGAAATCGATGGTGTGAAATGTGAGCCGTTTGAACGTGTGCAAATCGACACACCAGAAGAATACCAAGGGTCTGTCATCCAAAGCCTTTCTGAACGTAAGGGTGAAATGTTGGATATGGTTGCAACAGGTAACGGTCAAACTCGTTTGGTCTTCCTTGTTCCTGCGCGTGGTTTGATTGGATACTCAACTGAATTCTTGTCAATGACTCGTGGTTACGGGATCATGAACCATACCTTTGACCAATACTTGCCATTGATTCCAGGGGAAATCGGTGGTCGTCACCGTGGTGCCCTTGTTTCTATCGATACTGGTAAGGCAACAACCTACTCTATCATGTCTATCGAAGAACGTGGAACCATCTTTGTTAACCCAGGTACTGAGGTTTACGAAGGCATGATCATCGGTGAAAACTCTCGTGAGAACGACTTGACTGTTAATATCACGAAGGCTAAACAAATGACTAACGTTCGTTCCGCTACTAAGGACCAAACAGCGGTTATCAAGACTCCTCGTATCTTGACGCTTGAAGAATCACTCGAGTTCTTGAACGACGATGAGTACATGGAAGTAACACCTGAATCAATCCGTCTACGTAAACAAATCTTGAATAAGGCAGAGCGCGAAAAAGCAAACAAAAAGAAAAAATCAGCTGCAGCTGAATAAGAAATAAGAAAGGAGTGACAAAATGGTTTATTTAATTATAGGTATTTTGATCCTCCTTTTTTACCTTTTTGCAGCTCCAAAGAGCATCAGAGGAACTCTGAATGTAGTTACCCTAGTCGTATTGTTGGTCTCTTTGGTCATCCTCCTTTGCTTAGCGATTTTCCAAATTTTCCAATTGCCTTCAGAATTTTTTGTGGGCGCCTTCCTTGCTTTTGTAGGCTACCTGGCCCTCGTTGATATTTCGCGATTGCCGACCAAGTCTTCTAAACGCTTGGATAAATCAGAATAAACTGGAGAGCTTGTCTCCATATAATAGAGTTGTTGTGGTATAAAATCATGGCGACTCTTTTTTTATGAAAGATGCTGAAGAGGTCATTTTTGCTGTCTTTAGACTTTTTAATTTGTCTAAAAAAGGGTAAAATAGAAGGTGAACAAATTGGAGAGAAAAATGCTATGAACGTCATTGAAACATTTAAAAATAAAAAAGTCCTTGTTTTAGGATTGGCTAAGTCTGGAGAATCTGCAGCACGACTACTCGATCGCCTAGGAGCTATCGTAACGGTGAATGATGGCAAAGCCTTTGAAGAAAATCCTGCAGCCCAAAGCTTGCTGGAAGAAGGAATCAAAGTCGTAACAGGAGGACATCCTTTGGAACTCTTGGATGAAGACTTTGCAGTGATGGTGAAGAACCCTGGAATTCCTTACACGAATCCTATGGTTGAACGGGCCCTTGAAAAAGGCATCCCTGTTTTGACCGAAGTTGAATTGGCCTACCTCATTTCAGAAGCACCCATCATCGGAATCACTGGTTCTAACGGAAAAACAACCACCACCACCATGATTGGAGAAGTATTAACGGCTGCTGGACAAAACGGTCTCTTGTCTGGAAATATTGGTTTTCCAGCTAGTCAAGTCGCTCAAACAGCGACAGCTAAAGACACATTGGTAATGGAATTATCTTCTTTCCAATTGATGGGGATTGAAGCCTTTCACCCAGAAATCGCAGTCATTACCAATTTGATGCCGACCCACTTGGATTACCATGGATCTTTCGAAGGCTATGTAGCTGCAAAATGGGCGATTCAAAAGAATATGACTGCCAAGGATTTTGTAGTACTAAACTTTAACCAAGATTTAGCCAAAGACTTGGCGCAGCAAACAGAGGCTACTGTGGTGCCATTTTCAACCCAAGAAAAGGTAGACGGAGCATATTTAGAGGATGGTGTCCTTTACTTCCGAGGTGAAGCCGTTATGCGAGCAGACCAAATCGGAGTACCAGGTAGCCACAATGTAGAAAATGCTTTAGCTACTATTGCAGTGGCCAAACTTCGTGGCATTGACAATCAAACTATCCAAGAAACCTTATCAGCCTTTGGCGGGGTGAAGCACCGCTTGCAGTATGTAGCTGAGATTGAAGGGGTGAAATTCTACAATGATAGCAAGTCTACCAACATCTTGGCAACCCAAAAAGCCTTGTCTGGCTTTGATAATGCTCATGTCATCTTGATTGCTGGTGGCTTGGACCGAGGCAATGAGTTTGACGAATTGGTGCCAGATATTACTGGTCTTAAAAAAATGATCATCCTTGGAGAGTCTGCTGAACGGGTGAAACGAGCAGCGGATCAAGCGGGTGTGTCCTATCTAGATGCGACGGATGTGGCAGACGCAACGCGCAAAGCCTTTGAATTAGCTGAGCCGGGCGATATCGTCTTGCTTAGTCCAGCCAATGCCAGTTGGGACATGTACGCGAATTTTGAAGTACGGGGCGATGAGTTCCTTAAAACAGTAGAAGAGTTGAAAAATTAATATGAAAAAAATAGTATTTACAGGGGGAGGTACAGTTGGGCATGTGACCTTGAACCTTCTCCTCATCCCTCGCTTCATCGAGGATGGTTGGGAAGTTCATTATATTGGAGACAAGAAAGGGATTGAACACCAAGAGATTTTGAAGTCTGGTTTGGACATCCATTTCCATTCGATTGCGACGGGCAAGTTGCGCCGTTATTTCTCTTGGCAAAATATGTTGGATATCTTCAAGGTCTTCTGGGGAATTCTCCAATCAATTTGGATCATGCTTCGTGTACGGCCACAGGTTTTGTTTTCTAAAGGAGGCTTCGTTTCTGTTCCTCCGGTAGTGGCTGCACGACTCTGTTTTGTTCCTGTATTGGTCCATGAATCCGACCGTTCCATGGGCTTGGCCAATAAAATTGCTTATAAGTTTGCGACAAAAATGTTCACAACCTTTGAGCAGCCGAAAAGCCTAGTGAAAGCCCAACATGTGGGAGCTGTGACCAAGGTTCATCAGGAAGCCCTTCCAACTCCAGTAGAATTGGAAGCAGTATTTGCTCAATTTGATCCACAGTTGCCAACCCTCCTCTTTGTGGGTGGCTCTGCTGGCGCGCGAGTGTTCAATGAGTTTGTCACAAATCATCGAGAAGCCTTGTTGGCAAGCTACAATGTCATTAATTTGACAGGGGACTCTTCCTTGAATGAACAAGCACCTCATCTTTATCGCGTTGATTACGTGACGGATCACTATCTTCCTTTGCTCCAAAAGGCAGACCTAGTAGTGACCCGTGGTGGTGCCAATACGATTTTTGAACTCTTGGCCATGAATAAGCTCCATATCATCGTTCCCCTAGGGAAAGAAGCTAGTCGGGGAGATCAGATTGAAAATGCTCAATACTTTGTGGAAAAAGGCTATGCAGAAACCATCGCCGAGCCAGAATTGAGCATGGATCGGTTGCAAGAAATGATGGATAAAATGTTCCAAGAGACTGAAAGCTATCATCAAGCGATGAAGGCTTCGAATGAATTGCTTTCCTTGGATGAATTTTACAGTCTAGTCCATCAAGAAATTAATAAAAGGAAAAAATGACGGATAAGAAGAACCAAAAAACTCCTAAGGAAGTAACCAAGCTCTCTGAATGGCAGAGACGAAACCAGGAGTATCAAAAAAAGAAACAATTAGAAGAGCAAGAAGAAAAAGAAAAGAAGGCACAAGAGGAGAAGGAAAGACAGGAACTTCTGAATCAAAACGCTCCCTCGGAAGATCCAGAAGCAGATGGGCAAGATGGCGAGTCTGCAGAAGTAGAGGAAGATGAGAATGTAGCTGATCTAGCTGAGGAGGAAGTGCAAGAAACTCTTCCTGACGAAATAGACGAAGAGGATGAAGAAGAAAAAATCATCTACCTAACAGAGCCTTCAGAAGATAGGTTCGAAGAAGAGGAACTAGCGAAGAAGGCCAAAAAGGAAGGTCAGATTGCGAGACGTCACATCTATCGAGCTATTCCTGTTTTGGTGATCAGTACCTTGATTGCAGTCTTTTCTGCCTACCTTTTAACACCCTTAGCTAAGCAAAAAATCATCGAATTTTCAGGGAATAAAAATGCGGATCAGACCTTGTTGTTTGAAAAGAGTCAGATCCAAGACCGGGATTATACCTTGACAACCTTTTTAAATCGGGATCGCTATCTTGCCAATATGAAGGCGGCAAGTCCATGGGTCAAAGATATTTCGATGACCTATGCCTTCCCTACGACGTTTAAGGTTCAGGTGGAGGAATACCAGGTCTTTGGTTACTATGTGACGGAGGAAGATCACTATCCCATTTTAGAGAATGGGGAAGTGGTGGAGACGCCAGTTGCTGCGGATCAGCTTCCCAAGGGCTACCTAGCCGTTCGTTTTTCTGATCGAGAATTGGTCCGACAATTCGTCAAACAACTGGGGAAAATACCATCTTCTGTGCGCGACGAAATTGAGTCAGTGGACTTGACACCGAGCAAGGTGACGAAGGATTTAGTGACGCTGACCATGAAGGATAGCACTAAGGTCCTAGTGCCTGTATCTCAGATCAAGCGTAAATTGCCTTATTACCATCAAATTCGCAAGCTGATTGAAGATGACAGTGTCATTGATATGGAAGCAGGGATATATAGTTACAATGCAGAAACAATGGCTACTTTAGCTCAGGAAAAGAAAGAAAAAGAAGAAGGGGAGGGGAACAAAACAGAAGAAGCTAACGCTGACTCGACAGATTCTGATGAGAGTGCAGTTGTAACCGAGCAACACGAAGAAGTTCCCGCTGAGTAAACCCTCATAAATTATCTGAAATAAATAAAGAAAATATGCCCACTATGGGCATTTTTGTGTTATAATGAAATTTGGATAGTTCTAACTAAAATGGAGCTATTAATTGACGTATAGGAAAACAAAAGAGAGAGGACTGGTGTAATGGCTAGAAACGGCTTTTTTACAGGTTTAGATATCGGTACTAGTTCAATAAAAGTATTGGTGGCAGAACATGTCAATGGAGAAATGAATGTAATTGGAGTCAGCAATGCAAAAAGTGCTGGCGTCAAAGATGGAATTATTGTTGATATTGAGGCTGCTTCTAATGCGATTAAAAGTGCAGTAAGCCAAGCAGAAGAAAAAGCAGGAATTTCAATCAATCTTGTGAACGTTGGGTTGCCAGCAAACCTTCTTCAAATTGAAGCAACTCAAGGAATGATTCCTGTAACCAGTGATTCAAAAGAAATTACGGATGCAGATGTTGAAAATGTTGTCAGATCTGCTTTGACAAAGAGTATGACTCCAGACCGTGAAGTCATTACCTTTATTCCAGAAGAGTTCACAGTTGACGGTTTCCAAGGAATCCGCGATCCACGTGGAATGATGGGAATCCGTTTGGAAATGCGTGGTCTCTTGTATACTGGTCCTAGAACTGTCCTCCATAATTTACGGAAAACAGTTGAACGTGCTGGTTTGCAAGTTGAGAACATCATTATTTCACCACTTGCAATGATTAAGTCTGTATTGAACGAAGGAGAACGTGAGTTTGGTGCGACCGTCATTGATTTAGGTGGAGGACAAACGACAGTAGCTTCTGTTCGAAATCAAGAACTTCAATTTACAAATATCTATCAAGAGGGTGGCGATTACGTTACCAAAGATATTTCTAAAGTATTGAAAACTTCTCAAAAATTAGCAGAAGGCTTGAAGTTCAACTATGGAGAAGCTTATGTTCCATCAGTTGGTGATGAAGTCTTCCACGTTGAGGTGATTGGTGAAGTAGAACCTGTCCAAGTATCTGAAAAATATTTGGCAGAGATTATTTCAGCTCGAATCAAACACATCTTCGACCAAATCAAACAAGATCTTGAAAGAAGACATTTGCTTGATTTGCCTGGAGGAATTGTCATCATCGGTGGTGGCGCTATTCTCCCTGGTATTGAAGAATTGGCGCAAGAAGTCTTTGGTGTAAATGTGAAATTGTATGTTCCAAATCAAATTGGTATCCGCAATCCAGCTTTTGCCCACGTGATTAGCTTGTCTGAATATGCTGGAAATCTAACAGATGTAGATATTCTTGCTCAAGCTGCTGTACATGGAGATCAACGTCTACGTCAGCAACCAGTTCAGTTTGAACGACCAGTACAGCAACCAGTTGTTCCAGCATATGTACCGGAAGAAATTGAGCCTGTAGTTAACGTCGAGCAACAACATCCAGTTGAAGAACAAAAACAAGAAGAAAAAACTACCTTTACAGACCGAATGAAGAATTTAATCGGTAATATGTTTGATTAAGGAGTGTAAGTATTTATGACATTTTCATTTGACACAGCAGCGGCACAAGGTGCAGTTATTAAAGTAATCGGTGTCGGTGGCGGTGGCGGTAATGCCATCAACCGCATGATTGACGAAGGAGTTGCTGGTGTAGAATTCATCGCAGCAAACACAGATGTACAAGCACTTTCAAGTGCAAAAGCAGAAACAGTTATCCAATTGGGTCCTAAGTTGACTCGTGGTTTGGGTGCTGGAGGTCAACCTGAGGTTGGTCGTAAAGCCGCAGAAGAAAGTGAAGAAGTATTGACAGAAGCTTTGCAAGGTGCAGACATGGTCTTCATCACTGCAGGGATGGGTGGAGGATCTGGTACAGGTGCTGCACCAGTCATCGCTCGTATTGCTAAAGCTGTTGGTGCTTTGACAGTAGCCGTTGTGACTCGTCCTTTCGGATTTGAAGGAACAAAACGCGGAAACTTTGCAATCGAAGGGATCAATGAACTTCGCGAGCATGTGGATACTTTGTTGATCATTTCTAACAACAACTTGTTAGAAATTGTAGATAAGAAAACACCACTTCTTGAAGCATTGAGCGAAGCAGATAATGTCCTTCGCCAAGGGGTTCAAGGGATCACTGACTTGATCACAAGCCCAGGCTTGATTAACCTTGACTTCGCTGACGTGAAGACTGTTATGGAAAATAAAGGAAATGCCTTGATGGGTATTGGTGTAGGTAATGGTGAAGAGCGTGTCATTGAAGCAGCTCGTAAAGCTATCTACTCACCACTCCTTGAAACAACCATTGACGGTGCTGAAGATGTGATCGTCAACGTTACTGGTGGTTTGGATATGACCTTGATTGAAGCAGAAGAAGCTTCTGAAATTGTTAACCAAGCAGCTGGTCATGGCGTAAACATTTGGCTCGGTACATCTATTGATGAATCAATGAAAGATGAAATCCGCGTAACAGTTGTCGCAACTGGTGTTCGTCAGGACAAAGTTGAAAGAGTTAGTGGAATTGCGTCTCATGCACCAAGTTCAGCACGTTATTACCAAACTGGACCACGTGAACAACGTCCACAAACTCCACAATTCGATCGCGAATTCGATTTGAAGGAAGAAATCGAAATGCCTACTCCTCAATCACGTGCCAAACAAGAAACACCTCGTGGATCTGCGTTTGGAGATTGGGACATTCGTCGTGAAAACATTGTCCGTCAGTCTGATACCAGCACTGGTCGTCAAGTTGAACGCTATGTGGATTCTTCTTCAGAAGATGACGAGTTGGAAACACCACCATTTTTCCGTAATCGTTAAGAATGAATCTGATTGAAAATAAAGAGCGAATATTCTCGCAGGTTGCACAAGCAATGGAAACAGCAAACCGCACGGATCAGGTCAATGTGATTGCTGTTACTAAGTATGTTGGTATCGACCAAGCTAAGGCTTTGGTTGATACAGGAGTGTGTCATATCGGTGAAAACCGTGTTGATAAATTTCTAGAAAAATACCAAGCTCTAAAAGATGAGGGACTGACCTGGCATTTGATCGGTAGTCTCCAACGTCGTAAAGTAAAAGAAGTTATCAATTATGTAGATTACTTCCATGCTTTAGATTCTATGAAGCTTGCCCAAGAAATTCAAAAAAGGGCGAGTCACCCAATTAAATGTTTTATACAAGTCAATATTTCTGGAGAGGAAAGCAAGCATGGATTTGCTCCTGAAGAGCTCGATGCGATTCTTCCTGAACTAGAAGGCTTGGATAACCTACAAATTGTTGGCTTAATGACGATGGCTCCTTTTGAGGCAAGTCAGGACGAGTTGCAAGCTATATTTGCAGCAACTCACCAACTTCAAAAAGAATTACAAAAGAAACAGTTGAAAAATATGCCCTTTACAGAGTTAAGCATGGGAATGAGTCGTGATTATGATGTGGCGATTGCTAACGGTGCGACTTTTGTGCGAATTGGGACCTCATTTTTCAAATAGGAAAGAATTATGTCATTTAAAGATAGATTTGATCGATTGATTGATTATTTTACTGAAGATGGAGATGAGTACGATGTGCAAGAAGCGCCTGCTCAAGCAGTCGGAGCTAGCCAACCTGTAGCATCCCCTAAACCAGTACAACCATCATCAAAACCACGTCAAAAAGCTGTGGTAGCTGCCAAGGAGCAGAAACCTACTCCTGTTGCAGCAAGTCGTCCACAAGTAGCTTCTACAGCAGTGGTTGAATCAGCTTCATCTCAAAAATCATCTTCTGAAAATATTACTCGACTTCATCAACGTCAACAAGAGTTGGCAAGAAATCGTTCTGCTGCAGATGAAAAGATTACAATTGATGTTCGCTATCCTCGTAAATACGAAGAAGCAACTGAAATTGTCGACTTGTTGTTGGCAAACGAAAGTATTCTTATTGACTTCCAATACATGACAGAAGTTCAAGCAAGAAGATGTTTGGATTATTTGGATGGTGCTCGCTATGTATTAGCCGGGAATCTACGTCGTGTTGCAAGTACTATGTACTTATTAACACCAATCAATGTCGTTGTGAATATTGAAGATATTCGCCTTCCAAATGATGTCGAAGTTGCTGAGTACGACTTTGATATGAAACGAAATCGTTAATATGTTTGTCCTACAATTAGTTAGAAATTTCTTTCAGGTTTTTGAGCTAGTACTAATCATCTATGCTTTGCTTAGTTGGTTTCCAAATGCATCAGAATCGGCTTTAGCTAAAATGGTTCAACGGATCGTCGAACCATTTTTGAGCCTATTTAGAAAGATTCCTTTGCAATTTGGTGGGTTAGACTTTACAGTCATGTTTGCCTTACTTGCTCTATCCGTAGTGGAACGGTTTGTCCTTCAATTTTTGGTGCAATTTATATGACCAAGGGATTTTATCAACACTATAGTCCAGAAGACCACGTCTTTATAGATCGAGTTCTAGAATTAGTAGCTCGAGTGGAGCAACAGTATAGTTTTGAACTGACTTCCTTTTTAAATCCACATCAGGTTGATATTTTACGACAAATTGGTGCCCACCACGGTTTGCAGGTGTTTTCAAGTGCAGAAATCTATCCTACAGAATATGCACGAGTGATTCTGGCTCCTAGCTACTATCAGTTAGAGGCATCTGATTTTGAAATTAGCCTGTTAGAAGTTCTTTATCCGGATAAGTTTTATCGGTTAAGTCACTCTCAAGTTTTGGGTTCGCTTCTCCATCAATTAGGCATAGAAAGAAAGTCTTTTGGTGATATTCTAGTTGGACAAGGGAAGATTCATATCTATGTGGGTGAACGTTTCTCCTCCTATTTTAAAGAGAATCTTAAGAAGATCGCAAAGGCGTCTGTGAAGATTCGTGAGATTGACTGTCGAGAACCTATCACCGTAGACGAACCGTCCAAACTCAAAGATCTATTGGTTACTAGTGTTCGACTGGATAAACTAGTAGCTTCTACCTTTAAACTTGCTCGGTCTGTAGCTGTTCAATTGGTTCAGTCGGGACAGGTAAAGGTAAACTATGCCACTATTGATAATCCTAGCCGGATGATCCAAGTAGCAGATTTAATTAGTGTTCGAAAGTATGGCCGATTTAAAATACTATCAGAAAATGGCCTATCAAAAAGTGGAAAATACAAATTAACGGTTGAAGTATTTTCCAGTAGAAAATAAGGAGGAACTATGGCACTTACAGCTTTAGAAATCAAAGATAAACGCTTTTATGTAAAATTTAGAGGCTACGATGCTAAAGAAGTTGAAGAGTTTCAAGACATGGTCTACCGAGACTATGAAAAATTAGTTCGTGAAAATCATGATTTGGAAACAAAAATTAGTGCGTTGGAAGAGCGCTTGAACTACTTTGACGAAATGAAAGACTCTTTGAGTCAATCAGTATTGATCGCTCAAGATACAGCAGAACGTGTGAAACATGCGGCAAATGAACGCTCAGAAACAATCGTTCGTCAAGCGGAGCAAGATGCTCACCATTTAGTTGAAGAAGCAAAAGCAAAAGCAAATGAAATTCTTCGTCATGCTACAGACAATGCCAAAAAAGTTGCTGTAGAAACGGAAGAATTGAAGAATAAGACGCGTGTCTTCCACCAACGCTTGAAATCAACTATCGAAAGCCAATTGAGCATCATTGATACACCAGAATGGGATGAAATTCTTCGCCCAACTGCTATGTATATTCAAACAAGTGATGAAGCTTTCCGTGAAGTAGTCGAAAAAGCTTTGGAAGAAACAGTTCATCATAACTACGATGATGAAGCAATTGATTTGACTCGTCAATTCTCACGCGCAGAAATTGAAGAATTGCAAAAACATATTGAAGCTGTAAACCGTGAATTGTCTGCGACTCAAGCTTTTGAAGGATTGAATGAAAAAGTTCAAGAAGCTTTGGAAGAAGCAGAAAAAAATCAGGTAGATCAAGATTCTATTGATGAAATTGTTGTAGAAACTCCTCTAGTTGCTGATATTGATGCACCAGAAGTGGAAGAACAACGGGAATCTGTTTCAATTTTATAATCTGTAAAAACAGTGATCTTATCAAATAGTTTTAGCGAGCAGGTGATGGTGGAAGACCTGTACTTCCTTTGATAGGATTGATCCTTTTACAAATCTTAGTGGTGAAACGAGTAACCACTAACGCTGGTCAGCGTTAGCGACAAAAGAGGAGAAAGAGAGGATTCTCTTTCTTGAATGAAGGTGGTACCACGACTTGTCGTCCTTTTTGGCGGGGTCGTGGTCTTTTATTTTGTGTAATTATATTTTTAATAGGAGACTCCATGAAACTCAAAGATACATTGAATTTAGGGAAGACAGCTTTTCCAATGCGTGCTGGTCTTCCTACAAAAGAACCAGTATGGCAAAAAGAATGGGATGAAGCAAAATTGTACCAACGCCGTCAGGAATTGAACCAAGGGAAACCGCATTTTGTCTTGCATGATGGCCCTCCATACGCAAACGGAAATATCCACGTTGGACATGCCATGAATCATATCTCAAAAGATATCATCATTCGTTCTAAGTCTATGTCAGGTTTTAACGCACCTTATATCCCAGGTTGGGATACTCATGGTCTGCCAATCGAGCAAGTTTTAGCAAAACAAGGTGTTAAACGCAAAGAGATGGACTTGGTTGAGTACTTGAAACTTTGCCGTGAATACGCTCTGTCTCAAGTTTATAAACAACGTGATGATTTCAAGCGCTTGGGGATGTCAGGTGACTGGGAAAATTTATATGTAACCTTGACGCCTGACTATGAAGCTGCGCAAATCCGTGTCTTCGGTGAAATGGCTAATAAAGGCTACATCTACCGTGGAGCCAAGCCTGTTTATTGGTCTTGGTCATCCGAGTCAGCTCTTGCCGAAGCTGAAATTGAATACCATGACTTGGTTTCAACTTCCCTTTACTATGCCAACAAGGTTAAGGACGGAAAAGGTATCCTAGATACAGATACCTACATCGTTGTTTGGACAACAACTCCATTTACCATCACAGCTTCTCGTGGTTTGACTGTTGGTGCGGATATTGATTACGTCTTGGTGCAACCAGCTGGTGAATCTCGTAAGTTTGTCGTTGCTTCAGAATTGTTGAACAGTTTGTCTGAGAAATTCGGTTGGTCTGACGTTCAAGTTTTAGCTACTTACCGTGGTTCAGAATTGAACCAAATTGTGACAGAGCACCCATGGGATACAGCAGTAGATGAACTGGTGATCCTTGGTGACCACGTTACAACAGATTCTGGTACTGGTATCGTCCATACAGCTCCTGGTTTTGGTGAGGATGACTACAATGTTGGTGTTGCCAATGGTCTTGAAGTTGCAGTAACGGTTAATGAACGCGGTATTATGATGGCAAATGCTGGTGCAGAGTTCGAAGGTCAATTCTACGACAAGGTTGTGCCAACGGTTATCGAAAAACTCGGCAACCTCCTTCTTGCTCAAGAAGAAATCTCTCACTCATATCCATTTGACTGGCGGACGAAAAAACCAATCATCTGGCGTGCGGTGCCACAGTGGTTCGCCTCTGTTTCAAAATTCCGCCAAGAAATCTTGGATGCTATTGATAAAGTTAAATTCCATACAGAATGGGGTAAAGTCCGTCTTTACAACATGATCCGTGACCGTGGTGACTGGGTCATCTCTCGTCAACGTGCTTGGGGAGTTCCTCTTCCAATCTTCTACGCCGAAGATGGCACACCAATCATGACAGCTGAAACCATCGAGCATGTAGCGCAACTCTTTGAAGAACATGGTTCTCTCATCTGGTGGGAACGTGATGCCAAAGATCTTTTGCCAGAAGGATTTACCCATCCAGGTTCACCAAACGGCGAGTTCAAGAAAGAAACAGACATCATGGACGTTTGGTTTGACTCGGGTTCATCATGGAATGGTGTTTTGGTGAATCGTCCAAATCTGACTTATCCAGCTGACCTTTACCTTGAAGGTTCTGACCAATACCGTGGTTGGTTTAACTCATCACTCATCACATCTGTTGCTAACCATGGCGTAGCACCTTACAAGCAAATCTTGTCTCAAGGTTTCACATTAGATGGTAAAGGTGAGAAGATGTCTAAATCTCTTGGAAATACCATTGCTCCAAGCGACGTTGAAAAACAATTTGGTGCTGAAATCTTGCGTCTCTGGGTGACCAGTGTAGACTCAAGTAACGACGTACGTATCTCAATGGATATTTTGAGCCAAGTTTCTGAGACTTACCGTAAGATTCGTAATACTCTTCGTTTCTTGATTGCTAACACTTCTGACTTTAACCCAGCTGAGGATGCAGTATCTTACGAAGAATTACGTTCAGTAGATAAGTACATGACTATCCGCTTTAACCAACTTGTTAAGACGATTCGTGATGCTTATGCTGACTTCGAATTCTTGACAATCTATAAGGCGCTAGTTAACTTTATCAACGTTGACTTGTCAGCCTTCTACCTTGATTTTGCCAAAGATGTTGTTTACATTGAAGGGGCTAAATCACTCGAACGCCGTCAAATGCAGACTGTTTTCTATGACATCCTTGTCAAAATCACCAAACTCTTGACACCAATCCTTCCTCACACTGCGGAAGAAATCTGGTCCTATCTTGAGTTTGAAGCAGAGGACTTTGTTCAATTATCCGAGTTACCAGATGCACAAAACTTCCCTAACCAAGAAGAAATCTTGGACACATGGGCAGCCTTTATGGACTTCCGTGGTCAAGCTCAAAAAGCCTTGGAAGAAGCGCGTAATGAAAAAGTAATTGGTAAATCTCTTGAAGCTCATTTGACAGTTTATCCTAATGAAGTGGTGAAGACTCTTCTTGGGGCTGTTAACAGCAATGTTGCGCAACTCTTGATCGTCTCAGACCTGACCATCGCAGAAGGTCCAGCTCCAGAAGGTGCAGTGGCCTTTGAAGATGTAGCCTTCACAGTTGAACGGGCTACTGGTGAAGTTTGTGACCGTTGCCGCCGTATCG
The DNA here is from genome assembly GCF_001069335.1 of Streptococcus sp. 1171_SSPC. Taxonomy (NCBI): domain Bacteria; kingdom Bacillati; phylum Bacillota; class Bacilli; order Lactobacillales; family Streptococcaceae; genus Streptococcus; species Streptococcus sp. 1171_SSPC. The sequence continues at coordinate 79,940 of NZ_JWAK01000037.1, read as the reverse complement.
ATCCAAGTACAGCAGAACGTAGCTACCATGCAACTATCTGCAATCACTGTGCAAGCATCGTCGAAGAAAACTTTGCAGGTGCAGTAGCAGAAGGATTTGAATCTAAATAATAAGATGTGAAAAATCGCAGGGAGAAAGTCTCCTTGCGACTTTTCAATAAAGAGGAACTGATGTGGTACCAGAAAGAATTTAAAGAACTAGAACTGAAAGAGTTTTACGAGATCGTTCAATTGCGTTTGGAGACCTTTGTCGTGGAACAGACAAGAATCTACAATGATCTTGACGCTATTGATCTTAGAGCTATTCACCTTTTTCATCAAGATGAGGAAGGACGCGTAGATGCCTATGCACGTATCTTTGAGACAGGGGCTACGATTCATTTTGGTTGAGTCGCTGTAGCCAAAGATAGTCGTGGCCAAGGACTGGGAAAAGACATGGTAGAGCAGATTTTGGACCTGTGTGAACAGAGATTTCCTGGGCGGACCATTGAAATTGAGGCCCAAGAACAGGTGGTTGGCTTGTATGAAAAGCTAGGTTTTCAAACGGTGAGCGAGACCTTTATCTTGGCTTCTACCCCTCACGTAAAAATGATCTATCAGAAATAAAAAATCCGTTCATCTCGATAATGAGATGAACGGATTTTTTTTGAAAAAAACAGCAAAGAAAAAAGTAAGGTAGAAGCACCTTACTTAGCAATTGGGAAAGAAATTTCAATTAGTTTATCAGAGTAGAGGGTCTTAATAGCAGATTGGTCAATGATTTGAAGATCAATCTTGCGTTTTAAAAAGAACTCACGAATTTTTTCAACTTCTGTTTCACGAATAGCACGGTGTTTGTTACTAATCAGCAATTCGTAATGAGTAGGAGCTTTGGTGAAGATAACGTCGGTGTTACCAGCTGAATAGACCTCAACAAGGGTAGCATCGGTACTTTCTAATTGACTTTTGACCAAATTAGCATGACTATTTGTTGTATTCATAAGCTTCATGTGAGATCCTCCTAAGCTCTTTCTCCATTTATTATAGCACTTTTTTTTATTTTGTGAAAGAAGTCGCTTACAATTTTTGGGCAGATTTCCACATTTTGATTCCCCATTTATGGCTTCCTCTTTTTAACTTTTCAATGGCTTCGTCAATGGGGAACCAGGCAATGTTATTGAAATCCTCTAGTGGCTTTTGAGCATCTACAAAGTCAGTTACTTCATAGATATAAGCAGGATTGTAGTAGTGGGTGTCACGGTGACTGGAGTAGAAGTACTCATCTGCTTGTCCATAATACTCGCCGATGGTCGCAGTGAAGCCCAGCTCTTCGATCAGTTCGCGCTCGAGTGCCAAGAAATGATCTTCTCCTGCCTCGATCTCACCACCTGGTAGGAACCAAGCCCCATTTGGAGCTTGGATTAGGATGATTTTGTCCTTTGCTGGATTTGGAATCACCGCATAGACTCCATAACGATTGACATAGTCAACATTTTCTTCTTTTGTTCCAAAAGTTGCAACAGTCATAATGATACTCGCTTCTTATTTTTTTATCATTATAACATAGATGGACATAAAAAGCAGTAGGAGATGAAAATAAGAGAGTGGGACAGAAATCGGTAATTCGTTAGAATTCGATTTCGTCGTCCCAGCTCCGCACAGTTGAGTAGGGCTGTAAAAGCTGATGAAATCAGCGTANTAGAGCCCACTCAACCACTGCGTCTTGCTCAACAATCCAAAAATAATTGAGAGGCTAGGACTTTTGTCCCAGCCTCTTTAGAATGCGATTATTCAGTTACTTTTTCTGCTTCGTTCGCAGGTTTGCTCTTTCCTTTGATACAAATCTTCCCATTGCTGGTCATGACAGCCTTCAGATCTTTCTCACTAGGATTTTCTAGGTAGTAATCTGTAATGGCATCTTCAATATAGTCTTGAATGGTGCGACGAAGAGGACGTGCCCCCATTTTCGGATCGTAGCCCAAATCAACCAGTTTCTCCTTGACCTTATCGGTAACATCCAGGTGGATATCATTGTGGGCTAGGCGTTGGTTGACATCGTCTAACATGAGAGTGACGATTTGAAGGAGGTTTTCCTTAGACAAGGCTTTGAATTCAATGATGCCGTCAAAGCGGTTCATGAATTCTGGACTAAAGAAGTTTCCCAGTTCACCTAGGATAGAATTGGTACGACCTTCACGAGCTGCCCCAAAGCCGACATTAGCCTCCGCTTTTCCAGTTCCCGCATTGGAAGTCATGATAATAATGGTATCTTTGAAGCTCACCGTTCGGCCTTGCCCATCTGTCAAGCGACCATCGTCTAAGACTTGGAGGAACATATGCATGACATCTGGGTGGGCCTTTTCGACTTCATCCAAGAGGATGAGAGAGTAAGGGTTGCGACGCACCTTTTCAGTCAGCTGGCCTGCTTCTTCATAGCCGACGTAGCCTGGAGGAGCACCGACCAATTTGGCAACGGCATGTTTCTCCATATACTCACTCATATCAAAGCGAATCATACTGTCAGCAGAACCAAAGAGTTCGATGGCCAATTGCTTGGACAACTCGGTCTTCCCGACACCAGTTGGTCCAACAAAGAGGAAGCTACCAATTGGACGGTTTGGTGTTCCAAGCCCTACCCGGTTGCGACGGATGGCCTTAGCAATTTTTTCAACAGCCTCATCTTGACCGATGACATGAGCCTTCAAGTCAGCTGCCAAGTTGATCAATTGGGATTGTTCTTTTTCTTTCAAATCGCCAACTGGAATATTGGTCTTTTGCTCGACGATGTGTTCGATGGTCTTTTCGCTAATGACTGGCGTATCTTGATCAGTGACCTGTTGCCCTTGCATTTCTTTGTACTTAGCGATTTGGTCGCGGAAGTAGGCTGCCTTTTCAAAGTCTTCATCACGCGTCGCTTGAGCCTTGAGATTTTCGGCTTCAATTAAGCGTTGGTCGATGACTTTGGGATCGACAAAATTGAGGGTTAAGTTCATCTTAGAGCCTGCTTCGTCCAAGAGGTCAATGGCCTTGTCTGGCAAGAAGCGGTCTTGGATATAGCGATTGGAAAGGAGAGCCGCAGCTTCGATTGCACCATCGGTGTAGTGGACGTGGTGGTAATCCTCGTATTTCTTTTGAATGCCTTTGAGGATGGTGATGGTTTCTTCCACTGTAGGTTCGTCAACCTTAACGGGTTGCATCCGGCGTTCAAGTGCCGCATCCTTTTCGATAATTCGGTATTCATTGAGGGTTGTCGCACCGACTAATTGCAATTCGCCACGAGCGAGGGCTGGTTTGAGGATATTTCCAGCATCCATATTGCCATCACCAGCAGATCCGGCACCGACAATTTCATGGATCTCATCGATAAACAAAATCACATCTTCCCGGCGACGGATTTCCTCCATCAATTGTTGCATGCGCTCTTCAAATTGCCCTCTAATCCCAGTTCCTTGAACCAAGCTGACAACGTCTAAGCGAATGACTTCCTTACCTTGAAGCTTGTGAGGGACATCCCCATCAACAATCTTTTGCGCTAGTCCTTCTACGACAGCTGTTTTTCCGACACCGGGTTCCCCAATCAGGACAGGGTTGTTCTTGGTTCGACGGTTGAGGATTTCAATGACGCGAAGAATTTCATCGTCACGGCCAATGACCGGATCGATATCCCCACGACGAGCAATTTCAGTAACGTTAATTCCAAACTCTTCTAGGAGGCCCTTTGATTGTTGTTTGGCTTGAGCTCTACTTGGTCCTGAAGAACGACCGTTTCCATTTGAGCCATAGCCATTTCCACCACCATAGCCTCCTCCAGATTGGGTCGGAGGGGTTTGGGGTTCTTGCGGAGCCTGGAAGTTTCCTAGTTGATTGAAGAAATCTTCAAAAGGATCCCGTCCTCCGCGATTTTGTTGGTTTAATCCTGCGAGCAGACTATTGTTAGGATCCGTTTTCATAATTTGATAGCAGTTCTGGCAAAGGTCTACTTGTTGTTGGTGGCCATTCACGTTCGTATAAAGATGAATGGTTGAATCATTGATTTTACAGTTTTGACAAAGCATTCTCTTACCTCTTTCTCTAGGGTAAAAAGTGTAAAAACTATTGGTCAGAAATAGTCAAACTTTTATAGTTTCATTATAGCAGTATTCTAAAAGTTTGCAAGAATTTAGTATGAAGTCCGGTTTTAGGCATGGAATAAAGAGGAAAATAGCGGAAAAGTTGATTTTTATTGGAATTTCCTCCTTCTTTTATGATAAAATAGGAGAGTAGAAAGTAAATAGGAGAATCAAAATGGAATCACATTTGGTACGAATTATCAGCCGTTTGGAAGCGATGATGAAAGACGGTGGAAACTTAAAACGTAATTTTGAACGTGAAGGAGTTGTAGTTGCTGAAGTAGCTTACAACTATGATGAAGAAAATGGATCAGTATTTACTCTTCGTGATGTAGAAGCGCGTGAGACCTATACATTCGATAGCATTGACTTAATCGCAATGGAAATCTACGAATTGTTGTACTAAGAAGTATCAAACAAGAGTCTAGACCATCTAGTCTCTTTTTTGTTGGAAGAAATTAGTTATAGTTTCTTCTTATAACCTTGTCTAATCAAGAAGTGTTAGGAGCAGGTTCACAAATCTGATATAATAGAGAAGATATTGAATAGAAAAGAGATTGAGATGACACATGTAATTGATGGGAAGGCCTTGGCAGTAAAATTGCAGGGGGAATTAGCAGAAAAAACCGCTCGCTTAAAGGCTGAGACTGGTCAGGTCCCAGGCTTGGTAGTGATTTTGGTAGGAGAAAACCCAGCTAGCCAGGTCTATGTCCGCAATAAAGAACGGTCAGCTTTGGCAGCAGGATTTCGAAGTGAAGTGGTTCGAGTGCCAGAAAGCATTTCCCAAGAGGACTTGTTGGCCCTCATTGACCGCTACAATCAGGATCCACTCTGGCATGGAATTTTGGTTCAGTTGCCTCTACCAGCCCATATCGACGATGAGGCAGTTTTGTTAGCCATTGATCCGGCTAAGGATGTCGATGGCTTCCATCCTCTCAATATGGGACATCTTTGGGCAGGAAATCCGATCATGGTCCCCTCTACACCAGCAGGGATTATGGAAATGTTCCGGGAATATGATATCGATGTTGAAGGGAAAAATGCAGTCGTCATTGGCCGTTCAAACATCGTTGGGAAACCGATGGCCCAGCTTCTCCTAGCAAAAAATGCAACGGTGACCTTGACCCATTCGCGGACTCATCATTTGGCTAAAATTGCTAGAAAAGCCGATATCTTAGTGGTGGCAATTGGTCGTGCCAAATTTGTTACAGCTGACTTTGTCAAAGAGGGAGCGGTCGTTATCGATGTCGGAATGAACCGTGACGAAAATGGGAAGCTCTGTGGAGACGTCGACTATGAACAAGTAGCTCCTCTGGCTAGTCACATCACTCCGGTTCCAGGTGGCGTTGGTCCTATGACCATTACCATGCTGATGGAGCAGACCTATCAGGCTGCAGTGCGTAGTTTGGATAAAAATTAAGTTTATGATGAAAAATGGTTGAGATAGTAATTTCTCGACCTTTTTATTTATTATAAACCCTGTTTTGTCAATTGAAGTTTAATTCTATCTTTTTGTAGTATAATGAAGTAGAGGTGATTATATGATTGTAAAAGTTTGTAATTCAGATTATAGTCTCCAGTGGGATGGAATTTATCAATTTGCCCTTGAAAGCTATCCTCAGATTAAAGAATGGGAATTGGAGAAGCTAGCAAAGTTTATTGCTTATGAGCGCGACCATCATCGTCAGACCAATGTGGAATGTGAGAATCATGAATTAAATATACAAATTCATGATTACTTGCAAGAGCATAGCTATTTTCCTCCGTACAGACCAAGTCATCGCCTTGTAGCTTCTACCTATGATATCCAGAGGAAGTTGGTTACTTCAAATTATTGTAGTCATACTTGTACAGTTGAGGTGGCTAAGGCTATTTTTCAGACTGGAAAACTCATGTCGGCGGTAAAAGTATTTGGTAAAAGTGGGGCTGAGCTAGTTACAGATAGTCGTAATGCAGCTTCTGATCCAGCAGACTATTTTGACTATATCATGTTCGGATGGTCTAATACGACTTCGGGTTACCGACTCGCTATGGAGCGTTTGTTAGGACGGGCACCGTCTGAGGAGGAATTGCAAGAAAAGTTCATTCCTGGCGTTAGTTTTCATTTTCTGTATGAAGAATTAATTCAAGCACCAGGTTATATGTTTGATGGCTATCATGTTGCGAAGGTAAGAGATAGTTTAGATTTGGATACCTTTCTTCATTTGTGTGTTATTCCTTCAAAAGATAAGTCTTGTTTTGAAAGCTTGATTCCTTGTCAATTACAAGATAGAGTGATTTACCTAGACTATGAGGGAGAAGGGTTACAGGCTTGGAATACTAAGGTTAATCAAGTACTACATGGTAAGGATAAGTTGAAGGAGTAGTGTATGAAAGAGATTGATCAAGCTCTTTTGAAAAAAGTTATCATCGAGCGTCCTCGTTCTAGTCATAAGGGAGACTATGGGCGTCTGCTCTTGATTGGAGGGACCTATCCCTATGGTGGAGCCATTATTATGGCAGCCCTCGCAGCGGTTCATAGTGGAGCAGGACTTGTCACGGTAGCGACAGACCGAGAGAATATCCCTTCCCTTCATAGTCAGCTACCTGAAGCCATGGCATTTGCTGTGACGGACCAAGAATTATTGGCTGAGCAAATCGCAAAAGTAGGCGTCATTTTATTGGGACCAGGACTCAATGCCAATGAGCTAGGGGGACACCTTGTAGAACTTGTTTTTGAAAGAGTTCAACCTCATCAAGTGCTCATTCTAGATGGTGGGGCCATTAGCCTCTATACTCGCTTAGGACTTTCTCTTCCTCCAGCTCAACTGGTCTTTACTCCTCATCAAAAAGAATGGGAGGCCATGTCCGGGCTAGCAATCGGAGATCAAGGGGAAGAAGCAACAAGGCAGTCTCTGTCCCAACTTCCTCCAGCAAGTATTTTAGTCCAAAAGGGTCCTCAGACTAAGATCTGGCAACAAGGGCAGACAGATTATTACCAACTATCGGTTGGAGGCCCCTATCAAGCAACGGGTGGTATGGGCGATACTTTAGCAGGGATGATTGCGGGCTTTGCGGGTCAATTTCCGCAAGTTGGACTCTATGAGCGCGTGGTAGTTGCCAGTCACCTTCATTCGGGCATTGCAGACGATTTGAGCAAGAATGCCTACGTGGTTTTACCGACCGCGATTAGTAAAGAAATTCCAAAATGGATGAGGGAAATTTGCCTTTCCAACTGCCAATAAAAAATCAAGTCTCAGATGATGAAATCTGAGGCTTTTTCCGTAGGTAGAATCAGATTTTTCCGCTTATTTTTGGTATAATTTATACTAGAATTTTCCGTGTGAAAGGGGAACTATGTCAGAGTATTTATCGGTATCCAGTCTGACCAAATACCTCAAGTTAAAATTTGATAAGGACCCCTATCTAGAGCGGGTCTATTTGACGGGTCAGGTCTCGAATTTCCGTAAGCGTCCCAATCACCAGTATTTTTCTCTAAAGGATGAAAAAGCTGTGATCCAGGCGACTGTCTGGGCTGGGATTTATAAGAGTTTCGGCTTTGAGCTCGAAGAAGGCATGAAGATCAATGTCATCGGTCGGATCCAACTCTATGAGCCAAGTGGCAGTTATTCCATTGTCATCGAAAAGGCGGAGCCAGATGGCGTCGGTGCTCTAGCTATTCAGTTTGAGCAGTTGAAAAAGAAACTCCAGGAAGAAGGCCTTTTTCAAGAGAAGTTCAAACAGGCTATCCCCCAGTTCTCCAAGAAAATTGGGGTTATTACCAGTCAGAGTGGGGCCGTTATTCGCGATATTATCACGACTGTTTCGCGGCGCTTTCCGGGCGTGGAGATTCTCCTTTTTCCAACCAAGGTACAAGGAGAGGGAGCTGCCCAAGAAATTGTCGCCAATATCCAAAAGGCCAATGATCGGTCGGACCTCGATGTCTTGATCATCGGTCGTGGTGGTGGCTCCATCGAAGACCTGTGGGCCTTTAATGAAGAGCCAGTTGTGCGGGCTATTTTTGAGTCTAGAATTCCCATTATTTCCAGTGTAGGGCATGAGACAGATACTACTCTAGCAGACTTTGTCGCAGATCGCCGGGCAGCAACTCCTACAGCTGCGGCTGAGTTGGCAACGCCTGTGACCAAGTTGGACCTGCTCAATCATTTGCAGAAGCAGGAAGGGCGGATGGCAACCGCTATGCGCAATCGCCTAGTCTATCATCGAGAACGCCTGAAAAAACTAAGCCAATCGGTCATCTTCCGTCAGCCAGAGCGGCTGTACGATTCTTACCTGCAAAAGCTGGATCAGATTCAGTTGCGATTGAAACAGGCTGTGTCAGAGTCGGTTACCAGAAATAGTCGCCAGTTACAAGAACTCCGCCATCGATTGGCTTCCCAAGCGCCACAGCATCAGCTCGAGCGTTATCGAGACCAGATTCTCCAGATGGAGCGATTGCTGACCTTGAAAGTCAAGGAGCTCTACCAGACAAAAGCAGCAGATGCCAAGCGCCTATCGGAAGCTCTCTTGATGTTGGATACCAGTCGCATTGTGGCTAGAGGCTACGCCTTGGTACAGGCTGGAGATCATGTTTTGGATAGCGTGGATACAATCAAAGAAAAGGATGCCTTGACGCTAGTCATGCGGGATGGGCAAGTAGAAGTAGAGGTAAAGCATGTCGAAAGAAAAGAAATTTGAAGAAAATTTAGCTGATTTGGAAGCTATTGTCCAAAAGTTGGAAAGTGGGCAAGTGCCCCTCGAAGAGGCCATCTCAGAGTTTCAGAAAGGAATGAAGCTATCAAAAGACTTGCAAGAAACACTTGATCAGGCTGAAAAGACCTTGGTCAAGGTGATGCAAGCAGATGGCTCAGAAACGGAACTAGTATGATTCTAGAAGAAAAACTGCAAGGGGTTGAAAAAGCGATAGAAGGTTTCTACGAGGCTAAACAAATCGCTCCCCGCTTGGTAGAATCTATCCTCTATTCAGTCCATGCAGGGGGGAAACGGATTCGACCTTTGCTCTTATTGGAGTTGCTGGAAGCCTTTCATGCTCCCATCCTTGAAGCTCATTTTCAGGTGGCAGCCGCTCTTGAAATGATTCATACGGGAAGCTTGATTCATGATGATTTACCAGCCATGGATAATGATGATTATCGTCGTGGTCAATTGACCAACCATAAAAAGTTTGGGGAAGACCTAGCCATCTTAGCAGGAGACTCGCTCTTCTTAGATGCCTTTGGCTGTGTGGCAGAGGCAGACCTTCCAGCTTCTATCCGGGTGCAACTGATTGCTCTGTTATCGGATGCTTCAGGGACAGCTGGGATGGTGGCAGGCCAAGTCTTGGATATGGAAGGGGAAGGGGCGAGCCTGACCTTGGACCAGTTGCAAGTCATCCATGCCAATAAGACGGGGCGACTGCTCGCCTATCCATTCCAAGCAACAGGGATCCTCTTAGAGCTTGAGCCAGCTATCGCGACTCTCTTAGAGGAAATTGGCCTCCATTTAGGATTGGCCTTCCAGATTCGGGATGATATTTTGGATGTGACTGCTGATTTTGCCTCCTTAGGGAAAACCCCTCAGAAGGACCTGCAAGCTGAAAAATCGACCTATCCTGCCCTCCTCGGTCTAGATGGAGCTCAGGATTATTTGGACCGGGAGCTAGATGCCTGTGAGGACTTGCTCAATCGCATCTCTCAGCAGGTAGACTTCGACGGGACTGGAATCAAAAAGATTATAGAAAGACTTAGAATTCATGGCGAAGGAAAGAGTTGACGTACTGGCCTACAAGCAGGGACTTTTTGAAACCCGGGAGCAGGCCAAACGCGGTGTGATGGCTGGTCTGGTCGTTGCGGTCCATAATGGCGAGCGCTTCGATAAACCAGGCGAAAAAATTGACGAAGCGACAGAATTAAAACTCAAGGGTGAAAAACTCAAATATGTCAGTCGTGGTGGTCTCAAGTTAGAAAAGGCCTTGGACCTTTTTGAGATTGATCTGCAGGATAAGGTCACACTGGATATCGGGGCTTCGACAGGAGGCTTTACGGATGTCATGCTCCAAAATGGGGGTGCCTTGGTCTATGCAGTGGATGTAGGGACCAATCAGTTGGCATGGAAGCTTCGTCAGGATCCTCGTGTCATCTCGATGGAGCAGTTCAACTTCCGCTATGCGACGTCTGAGGATTTTGAGCAAACCCCAAGCTTTGCTAGCATTGATGTTAGTTTTATTTCCCTCAACCTCATCTTGCCAGCCCTCCATGGGATTTTACAAGAGGGAGGCCAGGTGGTCGCCCTTGTCAAACCCCAGTTTGAAGCTGGTCGAGAGCAGATTGGGAAAAATGGGATTATCAAGGATGCCAAGGTCCACTTGTCCGTCCTGGAACAGGTTCAAGGCTTTGCGTTAGAACATGGCTTCTCCGTCTTGGGAGTGGATTATTCACCGATCCAAGGGGGCCATGGCAATATTGAATTTTTACTTTATTTAGAAAAAAATACTGGGCAAGATCGTCTTCAACTGCAAGAGTTTGCGGCAGTTGTCGAAAAAGCCCATACTGACTTTAAACATGAATAGTAAACAAAACCGATTAGAAAAAATACGCCGCTTTATCCGAGAAAATAAAGTGGGTACTCAGGATGCCATTGTCGAACATCTGAGAGAAGCTGGAATTTCTGCGACACAAGCGACTGTTTCCCGCGATATCAAAGAGTTGGGGATTATTAAAACGCCTTTAAAAGGTTCTGCCTATGTCTATGAATTGCCACGCGTCCAACATAGTGGAAAATTAGCAGAAAATAATCTTCAATCCTTTGAACGCATGGGGAGCTTTTTGAACCTCAAGCTTGTCCCAGGGACAGCCTATCTAGTCAAGCGGCATCTACAAGAAGATTTTGATGACATCATCTTTAGCATGATTTCAGACGACAATAGTATTTTGATTGTGGCCCGCTCGGAAGAAAAGGCTCAGTTTATCGAACAACGATTGATGGAATGGTAGGAGAGAGATGCTATTAGAAATTTCAATTAAGAACTTTGCCATCATTGAGGAAATCGCTCTGAATTTTGAAACAGGAATGACGGTTTTAACCGGTGAAACTGGAGCAGGAAAATCTATCATTATCGATGCTATGAATATGATGCTGGGGAGCCGGGCGACGACCGATGTTATCCGCCACGGTGCTCCTAAGGCTGAGATTGAAGGCCTCTTTGCGATTGACGAAAATCCTGCCCTTCAGCAGTTATTTGAAGAGCAGGGCTTAGAATGGGCAGAGGAGTTGATTATTCGCAGAGAAATTTTCCAGAATGGTCGGAGTGTCAGTCGGATCAATGGGCAGATGGTCAACCTCTCCGTTCTCAAGGCCGTTGGCCAGCATTTGGTGGATATTCATGGCCAGCACGATCAGGAAGAACTGATGCGGGCGCCATTGCATATCGCTATGCTGGATAGCTTTGGGGAGGATACTTTTTTTGCGACTAAGAAGGCCTATAGAGAGACCTTTGAGAATTATAAGTCCTTGCGCAAGCAGGTCTTGCAGATCCAAAAAAATAACCAGGAAAACCAAGCTCGGATCGAGATGCTGGAATACCAAATTTCGGAAATCGAGGCGGCAGCCCTGTCCCTAGATGAAGATGTCCAGTTAGAGCAAGAACGGCAACGTCTGCTCAATCATAAGATGATTGCAGATACCCTAAGCAATGCTTATGCCATGCTGGATGCAGAAGACTTCTCCAGTCTTAGCAATGTGAGGTTGGCCATGAATGATCTGCAAAGCATCGAAGAGTATGATGTAGAATACAAGACCTTGTCTGATCAACTGGCTGAGACCTACTATACTCTGGAGGATCTGACCAAGCGCTTGGAGGATCTGGTAGATGGATTGGACTTTGATGGTAACCGTTTGATGCAGGTGGAAGCTCGACTAGACCTGATCCATTCAATTACTCGTAAGTACGGTGGTCAGGTAAAGGATGTCCTTGATTACCTGGAGCAAATTAGCAAGGAATATAGCCTATTAACAGGAGGGGGAACCTCTTCTGAAGACTTGGAAAAAGAACTCAAGTCTATGGAAGGACAGTTGGTTGCCTTGGCTAAAGAACTGAGTCAAGGGCGTCATACCTTGGCCCAAGAGCTGGAAGCAGAGATCCAGCAGGAATTGGCGGATCTCTATATGGGAAAAGCTCGTTTCCAAGTGCGTTTTACCCCATCTAAGTTTAATCGGGAAGGAAACGAAACGGTTGAGTTTTATATTTCAACCAACCCTGGAGAGGACTTTAAACCTTTGGTAAAAGTAGCATCAGGTGGGGAGTTGTCCCGTCTTATGTTGGCCATCAAGTCAGCCTTTTCACGTAAAGAAGGTAAGACCAGTATTGTCTTTGACGAGGTGGATACAGGTGTATCTGGTCGGGTGGCGCAGGCCATTGCTTCGAAGATTTATAAGATTGGACGTTATGGTCAGGTACTAGCCATCTCTCATTTACCTCAGGTCATTGCAGTAGCCGATTACCAATTCTTTATCGAAAAGGTGAGCGATGAATTTTCAACGGTTTCGACCGTTCGCTTGCTCAGTCATGAAGAGCGGGTCGAAGAAGTCGCTAAGATGCTAGCTGGTGAAGATGTGACAGAAGCAGCCCGCATGCAGGCAGAGCAATTGCTAAAACGGCCGTCCTAAGAAGAAAGGAACCGATATGGAAAGCTATTTCGTAGTGGGAGACATTCATGGAAAAGCCGGTATGCTAGAGGAACTGATGACCCATTGGGATCGTCAGTCCCAGCTGGTTTTTCTCGGAGATCTGATAGACCGTGGGGAAGATAGTCGTAAGGTTATCGAACTGGTCAAAGATGTTGTCGAACAGCAAGGGGCCATCTGCCTCTCTGGGAACCACGAATACATGTTTCTAGCCTGGATCGATAACCCAACAGAGCGCTATGACCATTACCGACGAAATGGTGGGGACACGACCATCAACTCTCTACTTGGTCGTCCCCTCACGGCTCCAGTAGATGGCGTGAAGGATGCTCGGCGCGTGCAAGAGACTTGTGGGGATTTCGTCGCTTTCATCCGTTCGCTTCCTTTTGTCTATGAAACAGAACATTATATTTTTGTGCATGCTGGGCTTGACTTGACTCTGCCTGATTGGCATGAAACCACGGATTATCAGAAAGTCTGGATTCGCCAACCCTTCCATGAAGCGACCAATCAGACAGGAAAGACCATTGTTTTTGGCCATACCCCGGTTCACTATCTCTTGGATCAAAAGATTGGAACCAAGGAGCTCTGGGTGACCAAAGATGGGAAGATTGGCATGGATGGCGGGGCTGTATATGGTGGCGTCCTCCATGGCATTCTCTTTGATGAAAGTGGAATGAAGGCAGATGTTGCTTTGGTCAATGATGGCTTTGCAGCTATCGATGATTAAGTAAAAAGGACTTTGTCCCACAAAAGCCTAGAAAATTTGATATAATAGAGTGGATATATCTAAGAAAAGATTGTAGGAATGTTATGTCACAAGTAAAAATTGTTACAGACTCATCCGTAACGATTGAGCCTGAAGTTGTTGAAAAATACGGAATTACCATCGTTCCCCTCTCTGTTATGGTGGACGGTGTCCTCTATTCAGATGCGGAATTAACAGAAGGACAATTCCTTCAGTTGATGAAGTCTAGTAAGACCCTTCCAAAGACCAGTCAACCTCCGGTAGGTGTGTTTGCGGAAGCCTTCGAAGGTTTGGCGGAAGAAGGGGCGCAAATTATTGCGATCCATATGTCTCATGCCTTATCTGGTACAGTGGAAGCTGCACGTCAAGGCGCTACCTTAGCCAATGCAGATGTCACGGTGATCGATAGTAGCTTTACAGACCAAGCCATGAAGTTCCAAGTGGTGGAAGCAGCGAAAATGGCTCAAGAAGGAGCTACCGTAGAGGAAATTGTAGCCCACATTGAAGAGGTCAAGCAAAAATCTAGACTCTATATTGGGGTTTCTACTCTGGAAAATCTGGTGAAAGGAGGCCGGATTGGCCGCGTAACTGGTTTATTGAGTTCTCTTTTGAACATTCGGGTTGTCATGGAAATGAAGAATGATGAACTGCAACCGATTGTCAAAGGACGCGGACAGAAGACCTTTAAAAAATGGTTGGACGAGTTGATACAAGACTTATCTGGTAAAGAAATCGCTGAGATAGGGATTTCCTATGCTGGTGGGCCTGACTTTGCTAACCAAATGAAGGCGCAATTACAGCCTTTGGTTGCAACTCCGATCTCTGTTTTGGAGACAGGTTCGATCATTCAAACTCACACTGGTGAAGATGCCTGGGCAGTTCTCGTCCGATTTGCATAGAAGCCCGTCAGTAAAGGAATTTATTCCTAGATAAATGTTGATAAAAACAAGTTTAGTACTTGACCTAAAAGCATTTTTTAGATATTATAGAGATGTTAAGGGTAAAACCTAAAAAAATTTGGAGGATTTGTTAAATGGCTAACAAACAAGATTTGATCGCAAAAGTGGCAGAAGCTACAGAATTGACTAAAAAAGACTCAGCAGCAGCAGTTGACGCTGTATTTGCAGCTGTTTCAGAATACCTTTCAAAAGGTGAAAAAGTTCAATTGATCGGTTTCGGTAACTTTGAAGTTCGTGAACGTGCAGCTCGTAAAGGTCGCAACCCACAAACTGGTAAAGAAATCAAAATCGCTGCTTCTAAAGTTCCAGCATTCAAAGCTGGTAAAGCTCTTAAAGACGCAGTTAAATAATTGTGATTAAAAAGGTTCCTTCTAGCTTGCTAGAAGGGATTTTTTGTTTTGGAGTCCTTTCTAGACAGGGCCTATAAATAGGAGTATAATAGAAAAAAGTGAGAAATGGAGGGTGGACCATGAGATGGATTGTTGGAATCTTTGTTCTGCTCATGATTAAGCCAATTATTTATCTATTGAAAGGTCTCTGGTTTATGGTGGAACTCTTCTTTATGTTCCTCTTTGTTAAAATTTTACTAGGAACTATGAGATGGATCTTTAGTTGGGGAAGTTAAGATTAGATATAAAAAAGTGTGGGAGTAAAGGAGCTTGATTCGAGCTAATTTAATCCTGCACTTTTTCTTATTTACAAACATTCTAATTAGGCAAAATGTGGTATTCGTGATATAATAGTTTTAAAGAAGAGACAGAAAGGGGAAAGACCATGCTAGCTTGTTTAACGCTCGATTCCGTTCAACAAGAAAAAGTGGAAGATGTATTGCAACACTTGCGTAAAAAATCTGTACGGATTACAGAGACGCGTCGGGCTGTCCTTTCCTATCTTGTCAAAAGTCAGGAACATCCAAGTGCAGATGCCATCTATCAGGACTTGAAACCAGCCTTTCCCAATATGAGCCTGGCAACCGTTTATAACAATCTCAAGGTCCTCATTGAAGAAGGTTTTGTCTCTGAAATTAAAGTTCGTAATGATACCACGACCTACTTTGACTTTATGGGACACGATCATTTGAATTTGATTTGTGAGTCTTGTGGGAAGATTGATGATATTGATATCGAAGTTCCAGACGTGAGAGCAGAAGCGAGAGAAAAAAGTGGCTACGTCATTACCAAGTGCCAAACCACAGTTTATGGCCTTTGTCCGGAATGCCAGAAGCAATTGTAGGCAAACCTCTTTTTAGAGGTTTTTTTGTTTAGTCTTGTTTGTGGAAAGAGGGTGGAAGAGGCAGGATTTAGAACCTGGGGAGAGCGACTTGTAAATGTCCATGAAAAAGAATTGATAAAATTTTCACGAAATCTTCGATCTAGCTCTGTTTAGACTAGATTTTTCCCTCAAAATCTAGTAGAATAGAATAGATAAACGAGGGGAACCTCGGAAAATAAAAGGAGATCCATCAAATGGTAAAATTGGTTTTTGCTCGCCACGGTGAGTCTGAATGGAACAAAGCTAACCTTTTCACTGGTTGGGCTGATGTTGATTTGTCTGAAAAAGGTACACAACAAGCGATCGACGCTGGTAAATTGATCAAAGAAGCTGGTATCGAATTTGACCAAGCTTACACTTCAGTATTGAAACGTGCGATCAAAACAACTAACTTGGCTCTTGAAGCTTCTGACCAATTGTGGGTTCCAGTTGAAAAATCATGGCGCTTGAACGAACGTCACTACGGTGGTTTGACTGGTAAAAACAAGGCTGAAGCTGCTGAACAATTTGGTGATGAGCAAGTTCACATCTGGCGTCGTTCATACGATGTATTGCCTCCAAACATGGATCGCGATGATGAGCACTCAGCACACACTGACCGTCGTTACGCTTCACTTGACGACTCAGTCATTCCAGATGCTGAAAACTTGAAAGTGACTTTGGAACGTGCCCTTCCATTCTGGGAAGATAAAATCGCTCCAGCTCTTAAAGATGGTAAAAACGTATTCGTAGGAGCACACGGTAACTCAATCCGTGCCCTTGTAAAACACATCAAACAATTGTCAGACGACGAAATCATGGATGTGGAAATCCCTAACTTCCCACCATTGGTATTCGAATTTGACGAAAAATTGAACGTTGTAAAAGAATACTATCTTGGTAAATAAAAATATCCAGTGGATATTTTTATCCCGAGCCTGAAAATGCCAAAGCGAGGCAATTTTAGCAGGATTCGTTATCAATCATAGAAAGCTGACTTCAGTCAGCTTTTTTGTTTGTCCGTCGCAGACCTAGCTGTTTTTTGGTTTTCAGGGACTCCTAAAAATGATATAATGAAGTGTTATTACATAAGGTTTCATTAGCCTTGAAAGGAAAAGAAAATGACAAAATCATTCTACATCACAACCCCTATCTATTACCCATCTGGTAAATTGCATATTGGTTCAGCTTACACAACCATCGCCTGTGACGTCTTGGCACGTTACAAACGCATGATGAACTACGATGTGTTCTACCTGACTGGTCTCGATGAGCATGGTCAAAAAATCCAACAAAAAGCAGAAGAAGCTGGCATTACACCGCAAGCTTATGTAGATGGAATGGCGGTTGGAGTGAAAGAACTCTGGCAATTACTCGATATCTCATACGATAAATTCATCCGTACGACAGACGACTACCATGAAAAAGTAGTGGCTCAGGTTTTTGAACGCTTGCTTGCGCAAGACGACATCTACCTGGGTGAGTACTCTGGCTGGTATTCAGTCTCTGATGAAGAGTTCTTTACAGAAAGCCAATTGGCTGAGGTCTTCCGTGATGAGAATGGCAAGGTCATCGGTGGGGTAGCTCCATCAGGACACGAAGTAGAATGGGTTTCTGAAGAGTCTTACTTCCTTCGCCTCAGCAAATACCAAGACCGTTTGGTTGAATTTTTCAAATCTCAACCGGATTTCATCACGCCAGATGGCCGTCTCAATGAAATGTTGAAAAACTTTATCGAGCCAGGTTTGGAAGACTTGGCGGTATCTCGGACCACCTTTACCTGGGGAGTCCCAGTCCCATCCAATCCTAAACATGTGGTTTATGTTTGGATTGATGCCCTTCTTAACTACGTAACAGCTCTTGGTTATGATCAAGATGAGCATGGCAACTTTGACAAGTTCTGGAACGGAACCGTCTTCCACATGGTCGGAAAAGACATCCTTCGTTTCCACTCCATCTACTGGCCAATCCTTCTTATGATGTTGGATATCAAATTGCCAGAACGTTTGATTGCCCATGGTTGGTTTGTCATGAAAGACGGCAAGATGTCTAAGTCTAAAGGGAATGTCATCTACCCAGAAATGTTGGTGGAACGCTTCGGCTTGGATCCGCTTCGTTACTACCTCATGCGTAGCCTTCCAGTTGGTTCTGATGGGACCTTCACACCAGAAGACTACGTGGCTCGTATCAACTATGAATTGGCTAATGACCTTGGAAACCTCCTCAACCGGACGGTAGCCATGATCAACAAATACTTTGGTGGTCAAGTTCCAGCTTATGTCGAAAATGTCACTGCATTTGATGCTGATTTGGCTAAGGTGGTTGAAGAAAACATCGCAGAATACCACAAGCAAATGAATGCGGTGGATTACCCACGCGCTTTGGAAGCCATATGGAACATCATCTCTCGTACCAACAAGTACATTGATGAGACAGCTCCTTGGGTCCTCGCTAAAGAAGATGGTGACAAGGAACAATTGGCAGCAGTCATGGCTCACTTGGCAGCTAGCCTTCGTGTTGTGGCTCACTTGATCCAACCATTCATGATGAACACCTCAAATGCCATCATGGAACAACTTGGCTTGGGCTTGGACTTCGATCTTGAAAACTTGACTTTAGCAGGCTTCCCTGAAAATGTCACAGTGGTTGCCAAAGGAACTCCAATCTTCCCACGTCTCGACATGGAAGAAGAAATTGCCTACATCCAATCTCAAATGACTGCAGGCAAGCCACAAGAAAAAGAATGGATTCCAGAAGAAGTGGAACTCAAGTCTGAAAAAGATGAGATCAAATTTGAAGACTTTGACAAGGTTGAAATCCGTGTAGCAGAGGTCAAAGAAGTGGAACGCGTCGAAGGATCAGACAAACTGCTTCGCTTCCGCCTTGACGCTGGTGACGGTGAAGATCGTCAAATCCTCTCTGGTATCGCGAAATTCTATCCAAATGAACAAGAATTGGTCGGCAAGAAACTTCAAATCGTGGCCAACCTCAAACCACGTAAGATGATGAAGAAATATGTCAGCCAAGGCATGATTCTTTCCGCAGAACACGGAGATCAATTAACAGTCTTAACGGTTGATCCATCTGTTCCAAATGGAAGCATCATCGGCTAAACGATAGACAAAGAAAAAATCATCTAAAAAACTTTCCTTAGGTGAGTACGGACGTCAGCGAACTTCGAAGAAGTTCCATGACTTAGTTTTGGACCCTGGGTTCCAAAACTCCCGAGTGCTAGAAACACAATTGTTTCTAGCACTTTTCTCACGACGGAAAGTTTTAGTAGATGATTGAATAGTTCTTACGAATAAATTTTTTAATTTTTATAGAATATATTTGATTTGTAAGGAAGAGCAGATTGTCTATGCTCTCAAGCACTCCCACGGGAGTGCTTTTGTTGTATTGATATAGTTCCCATCATTGAATTTTACAAGGATAGAAGATGAGTCCTATTAGTAATGAATGTTAATGGAGACTTCCGCAGTGAGAAAAGAGTCTGAAACATTTTCGTTTCAGACTCTCGGAAGATTTGAGACAGTGGGCTCAAATCTTAGGTATGGAATCCCAAAGGGATTCGCTACCGTCCGTCCTCACCTAAGGAAAGTCTCCGAATATAGTTCCTATTCATCTGGCCGGTATTCCAGGATATCTCCTGGCTGGCAGTCGAGTTCTTTGCAGATGGCTTCAAGGGTGGTAAAGCGGATGGCTTTGGCCTTGCCAGTCTTGAGGATGGAGAGGTTGGCAGTCGTGATGCCGATTTTGTCGGCTAGCTCATTGGATTTCATTTTCCGCTTGGCCAGCATGACATCTAGATTGACGATAATCATGGCACCCTCCTTAAATGGTTAGCTCATTTTCTTCAGCAATCTCAATCCCTCTCTCCAGAATCTTGCCAGAGACCCAGACGATTGGAACGGCAAGGAGAAGCCCTGTGTTAAAGGTAAATTGGAAAGTGAAGGGAAGGAGATAAGCATCGCCACTGGTTTCAAGTGTGCCAGACATAAAGGACAAGACCAAGAGAATCTTCCAAGCTCGGTTGCAAAGATCAATGTTGGAGTGAGAAAAGATCTTTTCTTGGTAGAGATTTTGGAGGAAGCTACGAATGGTGATGAGAAGAAAAATATAGATAGCGCTTGAGGCTAGTGGGAAGAGCAACTGCCAGAGAGGTTGCGGATGTTTGGGGAAGAGTTGGATGCCATTCACATCAAAGGACAAGCGTCCAGATTGAATGAGATCCTTAAACACTCCCATCCGGGAAAGCAGGTGGACGACCAGTGCAGCCAGGGTCATAAAGCCACAGAAGTAAATGAAAGCCGTTAAGACTTCAATGACATTTTTTAAGGTTTTTGAGTTTTTCATCGCAAGCCTCCTTAAAGTTTTTTTATTTTTCACTTATAGTATACTCCTTATAAAAAATAAGTCAATAAAAAAGTATCGAATAACGATAAATAATTTATGAATTTCAGTCAAAATTTACTTTAAATAGAATTTAAGGTATACTATTAGGTAACTACCATTTCAAGGAGGTGTTGAAATGATCAAAAAGTTAGATAAGAAATATCTTTGGATGATCATCGCTTTTGTGAGTGCAGTGGTTCTAATCGGAGGAGTCTATCTCTACTCTAGCTCCAATATTCAACCGGATCATCAAAAAGAGTTCAAACAGACTTCGAAGACCTCATCTTCATCTAAGGAAAAAGCCATCGATCTGTCTGGCGAATATGTCTCTAGTGCGCGTGATAAGGCCAAGATACAGAAAGATGGGAAATCTTGGAAAATTGATTATCAAACAGATGATGGTGCTGTTTCAGCAACGTTCTCAACGGATTTCAAAGTAGAAGGTGCCAATAAAGTTTCTACTAGTCAGATGAAAAAGTCTGATGGAAATACTGATTTCACCGTCACTGTGCGTATCTTTAAATACCAATCAGATAAGGATCCCCTCATTACGGTAACTATGTCAGATAAAGACCCCGATCATGAGATGGTCTTTGCCAATCGGAAGGATTTCTTCAAGTCGACGAATCCAGATGATGCGGTATTGGATGGGGATTTGACAACCTTCTCAGGAAGTTATTCCAATGAATCGATTGAAAAGCAGATCGCAGATTCTGGCTTTAAGTTGTATGGCTATAGTCCAGAAGATTATTATAATCATCGGACTACTGTCTTCCCTTCTATCTACTCTGATCAGGATAAGGGATGGAGCTTCTGGAGTGGAGCTAGCAATGTCCAATTTGTCCTCAATAAAGATAAGAAACCGAAGAAAGCTGGATCGACCTATCAGGTTTACTTTGTCCAAGCTGGTACAAGTGGAGAAACTCCTGGTCAGGAATTGATTGTCACCTTGATTCCTGAAAATGTTCAAGGTCCTGATGGTGTCGTGTCGCCTTTGAGACGCATCTTCTACCATCAAGCCTCCTTCCAAGCCTACCAAGACAAATGGTGGGAAGCCTATCCAGAGCCTAAGAAGGACGCAGACCTTGATATTACGGCCATCAATAGTGGAGACTTCTCAAGTCTAGCAGGGACATGGCGCAATGCTAAAGGCCAGGAGATGGTCATCCAAGAAGATGGAACTGTAAAGGGCCAAGGAAGATTAAAAGCAGTGCCGAACTCGGATAAGACAAGTAAAGTCCCTTATGTAGATCTACGTGTGGGAGAAACAGGAGTGGCAGTTGGCCTCTTTAAGATTGGTTTTGAAAATCCTGATGGAGACCAGTCAGATAAGAGCAAACCTCGCTTAGTTGTTACCCAATCAGCTGGAAACTATCCAGCAGATCAATACTTCTATCGTCAATAAGAATCAAAAAACCCAGGAAATTCAATTTCCTGGGTTTTGTTTTGGTTCAATTGTTTATCACTAGGTGCTGAAGGAGTTGATTATTTCTTACTTCAACCTGTCTCTTTAAACTTACTCTTTATGCTCAAGGAGCAGTGGGGAGGTGGTTTCGACTGCTTGTTTTCGTTTGAAAAATGCAGCCATTTGAACCAGGATACGAGGAACTGTTTGCCATTTTTTCCATGCTTGGACACGGGTATCGATGAGTTGCTTAGCTAGACGTTCCAGCATTTCCCGCTCGGTGGGGTCTAGTTCCTGAGTGTTTTGAAAGATATCTTTGATCTTGGAGAAATTTTTCAAGTTCATCAAATCGTTTATTGAAGTAATTCCTGCATCCAAGAAGAGGCCAAAGAAGGTATCGAAAAATTTCTTGAGTTGGCTGTCAGGCACTTCTTGTACCCACTGTTTTAAGGTTTGGTCCATCTGCTGGCTATCGGGACTAGTTTGATCCAGTGTCACAAATCCATCCTTTTCAACCATCCAAGTAAAGGCGTCATGCTGGGCAAAGCCACCAAAAGCTCGACTTTTGACGATCGTAGCAGGCTCAGGAACTTCCAGCATCATGCCGACGATGGATCCTTGTGGGACATAGCGATGAATGAGGTGTGCGATTCGTTGGTAGCCCTCTGTTTTGATAATGGACTTGTTGAGACCTGGAGCGTCGTAACAGTAGATGGCATCGACTTGTTTGAACAGCTGATCAGGAAGGTAGGAGCAGGCGTAGGCTGCGAGATTGCCCCCTTTGGAGTGTCCGGCTACCATGAAGTGTCCTTTTGGGAACTCCTTCATGACATGTTGTAGGTAGCTGGCTGCACGTCTCTGAGCTGGGATATGGTCCATGTAGGTCATGTGGAAGTCTTCCTTCCAACCAATCAAGGTATCATCCGTCCCTCTGAAGACAACCAAATAAACATCCATGGTGAGACGATAAGTCATGGCCGCAAACTGTTTCTGAACATCAAGGTCATATTCATCGACATAGTTGAGCAGTTTGATATTCTTAAAGCGTTTCGATGTAGCCAGCTTATCAACTAACTGCAAGTGCTGGTCCGTCACGATAAAATCGGTGGTCTGATCGACCAGCTCTGTCGCATCAGACAAGCGGACTTCAATATTGGTCGTATCTCCTTGGGGCACGATCCGATCAAAAGGAAGATAGGTCAGCTCCGTCAGAGCCAGAACATCGAGTTCCTTAAAGGGGCGATCGTAAAT
This sequence comes from Streptococcus sp. 1171_SSPC, assembly GCF_001069335.1. Classification (NCBI taxonomy): domain Bacteria; kingdom Bacillati; phylum Bacillota; class Bacilli; order Lactobacillales; family Streptococcaceae; genus Streptococcus; species Streptococcus sp. 1171_SSPC. Next base: position 57,183 of record NZ_JWAK01000037.1, on the reverse strand, counting down.
AGAATCATAGCTGACATGGTCTAGATAATCAAAAATCGTGGACATGGGATTCTCCTTTGTATCTGTATGTTCAGTATAGCATAAAATACCTGAAAAGCCCCTCAATAAAAATAGGAAATTGATGACCTCTATGCAATGCTGTCGAAAAATATGTATGCTTCTTGGATAATTTGATATAATGAAAGGGTAACATTCTAGTAAGAAAGAGCAGGAAAGAGCATGCATAAAATTCTTCTTGTCGAAGATGATGAAACCATTCGCCAACAAGTGAAGATCATCATGGAGCAGTGGGGCTTTGAAGTCATTGCAGTTGATGACTTTATGGATGTACTGGGTACCTTTGTCCAGACCAATCCTCATTTGATTCTGATGGATATCGGCCTTCCTCTTTATAATGGCTATCATTGGTGCCAGGAGATCCGCAAGGTGTCCAAAGTGCCGATCATGTTTTTATCCTCACGCGATCAAGCCATGGATATCGTTATGGCTATCAATATGGGAGGAGATGACTATGTGACCAAGCCATTTGATCCCAATGTCCTCCTGGCGAAAATTCAGGGACTCCTTCGCCGCTCTTATGAGTTTGGGACTGATCAAGATTTGTTAGAACACCGGGGTGCTATCCTCAATCTCAAATCCATGGATCTGGTCTACGAGGGAGAAGTGGTCAATCTAACCAAGAATGAATTTCAAATCCTTCGCATTCTGTTTGAGAAGGCTGGAAGTGTAGTGGCTCGAGATGACCTGATGAAGGAATTGTGGAACAGTGATTTCTTCATTGATGACAATACCCTTTCGGTCAATGTAGCTAGACTCCGGAAGAAACTAGAAGAAGCAGGACTGGAACATTTTATTGAAACGAAAAAAGGGATAGGATACGGGTTGAGCAATGGGTAATCGATTCTTTTTTGTTAAGCACTATCTGCTTGCTCATCGTCGTTATCTCTATTTGTTGGGATTACTCCTTTCTTCCCTCCTCTTGTTTGCCTATATTTTCGAAGGCTACCGCCATTTCCTCCTTTACCTGACGGGAATTTTGGCTTTCTTGACTCTTCTCCTTATTATTTGGGATACGGTTGCTAAGTATCAGGCTTATCAGAAGGAAGTGCTCTATGGAGAGGGGGTAGCTGAGACTCCTCTAGAAAAGGTCTTGAGTCAAAAGCTAGCAGCCAGTCAGCAAGCCCAGCGGGAGCAGACGACAGTGAGTATTGAGACCTACAATGATCTGATGGATTACTATACCCTCTGGGTCCACCAGATTAAGACCCCCATTGCGGCCAGCCAACTCTTGGTTCAAAATATAAAAGACAGCGACCTGAGAAAGCAAATGGAGCAGGAACTCTTTAAGATCGACTCTTATGCCAACGTGGTCCTCCAGTATCTGAGACTCGAAAGCTTTCACGATGATCTGGTCTTGAAGCGCGTGTCACTAGAGGACTTGGTCAAAGAAGTCGTGCGAAAGTATGCCATCTTCTTTATCCAGAAGGGCTTAACGGTGGATCTGCATGATTTAGATGCTAGGGTCATCACCGATCGCAAGTGGCTCTTGGTCATCATCGAGCAATTGCTGTCTAATAGCCTCAAGTATACCAGCACTGGCGGGATTGAGATCTATTTCAAAGACCAGACGCTTTATATGAAAGATAGTGGGATTGGAATCAAGGATAGCGACATACTCCGTGTCTTTGAGCGGGGATTCTCCGGCTACAATGGGCATTTGACCCAGCAATCTTCGGGACTAGGCCTCTATCTGTCTAAAAAGATTGCAGACCAGCTAGGGCATCAACTCCAAATGACCTCACAAGTTGGCCAAGGGACGACTGTTGCCATACGTTTTGAGGAGAAGAAATTGGTGATGGATTAGGGGAACTCGCCTATACTAATGATTCTCTCCCTAAGGTTCTCTTTTATTTGAAAATGACAAAAATGTAAGGTTAGATTTTAAAAATGAAAGGTTAGGTTATGGTGACCACCTTTTATTTTTTATACAATAGTCTCATCAAATAAAGGAGGTCAAGAAAATGAAACTCTTGAAATGGATGAAACAACCCAAAAAGATTAAGAAACCAAATAACCAAACTGATCTGGAAAAGGTAGAATTTGGTCGCAAAGTCTTGCAACAAACCCAAGAATTTTTCTTGATCTACTAGTTAAAGGAGAAAAACATGTCATTACTAGACGTTCAACATATCAAAAAAATCTACAAAACCCGCTTTCAAGGAACGCAAGTCGAAGCCTTAAAGGACATTCACTTCACCGTGGAAAAAGGGGAATACGTCGCCATCATGGGGGAATCAGGATCCGGGAAATCCACCCTTCTCAACATCCTAGCCATGCTGGATCAGCCAACCGAAGGGCGGGTCTACCTAAATAACATAGACACCTCAACCATCAAGAACAAGGATGCCTCCAGTTTCCGTCGGGAAAAACTAGGCTTTGTCTTTCAAGATTTCAATTTGTTGGATACCTTGTCTGTCAAGGACAATATCCTTCTGCCCTTGGTCCTCTCTCGTAGACCAGTCAAGGAGATGATGAGCAAGGTGGAGAGCGTCAGTCGGGAGTTGGGCATTCACCAGCTCTTAGAAAAATATCCCTACGAGATCTCTGGTGGACAAAAACAACGGGTAGCCGTAGCGCGTGCTATTATCACCTCACCTGAAATCCTACTTGCGGATGAGCCAACAGGGGCGCTGGATTCCAAGTCTTCAGCTGCGTTACTAGATGTCTTTGAAGATATCAATACCATGGGGCAAACCATCCTCATGGTGACCCATTCAACCGCAGCGGCAGCTCGGGCCAAGCGCGTGCTCTTTATCAAGGATGGGATTCTTTACAACCAGATCTTCCGTGGGGAAAAGACAGAGCGTCAGATGTTCCAAGAAATCTCGGATACCCTGACGGTCATGGCAAGTGAGGTGGAGTAGATGTTTCGGTTAACCACTAAATTAGCTTGCTCCAATCTCATCAAGAACCGCAAGCTCTATTATCCCTTTGCGATTGCTGTCATTCTTGCAGTGACCATCGCCTACCTCTTTGACTCCCTGACCTTTAATCCTCATATTCAAGATCTTCGAGGGGGCTCTTCCATAATCTTTACTCTGGTCTTGGGACTGTTCGTGGTAAATGCTGCGGGAGCTATCATCGTGCTCTATGCCAATAGCTTCGTCATGAAAAATCGCTCCAAGGAGCTGGGAATCTACAGCATGCTCGGCCTTGAGAAACGCCATCTCATCAGCATGATCTTCAAGGAACTCTTGATGTTTGGCTTTGTGACTATCTCAGCTGGTGTCTTGATTGGGGCTCTCTTTGACAAGCTGATCTTTGCCTTTCTCTTGAAACTCATGAAGATGAAGGTCCAGCTAGTATCCACCTTCCAACCTGGGATTGTGGTCTTGGTCTTTGTCACCTTTGGTCTCATCTTTGCCCTCTTGGTCTTTCTCAACGCTTGGCGGATTCTCCGTTTGAATGCCCTGCAGTTGACGCGTGAGAAGGCCAGTGGTGAGAAGAAAGCCCGCTTCTTGTGGCCCCAAACCGTACTGGGTTTAGTCTCTCTCGCTTTTGGCTATTATCTAGCGCTAGCTGTTGAAGACCCCATGTCTGCGATTGTGATCTTCTTTCTAGCCGTTATCCTGGTCATGATCGGGACCTACCTACTCTTTAATGCAGGGATCACCGTCTTCTTGCACCTGCTTAAGAAAAAGAAGAGTTACTATTACCAGCCAAACAATATGATCTCGGTCTCTAACCTCATCTATCGTATGAAGAAAAATGCAGTGGGACTTGCGACCATTGCCATCCTCTCGACCATGGTGCTGGTGACCATCTCTGCTGCAACCAACATCTATATGGGTGGTGAAATGATCAAGAAAATCATGAATCCACATGATTTTTCCATTCAAGGAAAAGGAGTGGATTTGGAGCAAATCAATCAGAAATTTGATGAATTTGCCTCTGAACACCATCTCGAGATCAAGAATCGTGACCTGATGACCTATGCTACCTTTGGGGTTGAATCACAAAAGGGTACGGATTTCACGGTCTATCCTGACGATGAACACGATGTTAGACCGCGGACAGTCTTTCTGGTCTTTGATGCAGTTAGCTATGAGCAAATGACCGGAGAACACGTTGATCTGGCCGGCAACCAAGTCCTTCTCTTTGCCCATAATAGGGCTCTGACAGGGCAGAAACAGTTCACCATCAATGGGCAAGACTTTCAAGTCAAGGAAGAAGTGACCAAGGATTTTATCACCGATCATGTCCCAAACATCTTCAATATGCTGACAGAGGATTTCAATTACCTAATCGTGCCTGACCTTTCAGCTTTTGTCGCTCAGTTTCCGAATCTTGCTGTCGTTACCCAAATCTATGGTGGTTTCAATGTCAATGTCGATGAAGACCAGCAGCTCAAGTTAGCAGCTAGTTATGACAAGATGATCGATGAATTGAGTAGCCAACAGGGCCAAGGAACATTTATCTATGGAGGTAACCGGGCCAATGATGTGACAGAGTTGAATAGCCTCTTTGGTGGCATCTTCTTTATCGGGATTTTCTTGTCACTGATCTTTATGGTCGGAACGGTCATCGTCATCTACTACAAGCAAATTTCTGAAGGCTATGAAGACCGTGACCGCTTCGTCATTCTCCAACAGGTGGGACTCGATGAACACGAGGTCAAACGGACCATCAACCGCCAAGTGCGGACCGTCTTCTTCCTTCCCCTCATCTTTGCTTTTATCCACCTGGCCTTTGCCTACCATATGATCCGCCTCATTCTCAAAGCGCTCGGTGTCATCAATAGTGGCCAAGTCCTCGTCGTGACCCTCAGTGTCTGTGCTGTCTTTCTCATCACCTACCTGATCGTCTTTTGGATCACCTCTCGGAGCTATCGTAAGATTGTGCAGATATAAGAAAAGAGAAGCTCAAATTAAATTAGAAACTTTCCTTAGGTGAGTACGGACGTCAGCGAACTTCGAAGAAGTTCCATGACTAATTATTGAGCCTAAAGTCTCAATAATTCCGAGTGCCTGAAACATGATTATTTCAGGCACTTTTCTCACAGCGGAAAGTTTCAATATACTCTAATAATAATCAGATATTATTTGGATATTTTTGCACAATAATCCAGCATAGGTTATTCAAAGAAAAGAATTGTCAATTTTTTTAGCTTGCTCATAGCGGGCTTTTTTGTACGAAAACCGACTGCGATTGTTTTTGTTTTTCAAAGGGATACACAAAAAAGACTGAACCCGTAGAGTTCAGTCTTTGTTCGCTTTCTATTAAAGTGATGTAAGGAAAGTCAATCCCCCTAGGATGACACCTGCCGAATTCGGAATAATCAAAATCCAGTCTTTTTTAGGTTCCTTTGTCCAACCATAAATAACCCAGATCAAGCAAGAAATAGCAGCTGACAAGGGTTGGAAAGGTTGGGCCTTATTTCCCTGTAAATTAGCAATAATTTGTGGGATGTAGGCAATGAAAACGATAATCCCAATAAAGGCACCGATCGAGCCAACGATTTGGTTGATTTTTTGTTTATTCATAAAATTTTACCTCTGTGTATCAAAATAGCATAAATAGAAAGATAATGCAATTAATTTGCATGCTATTCAAGATGAAAATGATTATATTTGCAAAAAAATTAGACAAAGTGTCTAAAATAATTACTAGAGAGAAGACTCTCTCGAAGAGAAATCCATCTTCCTGCAAAATCACAAGATTGTGACACTTTACAGTTCGGTAACATTTGAAAAAAGCACTTGAATTTTAAGAGGGCAAGCGCTAGAATAGTGCATACTTTAAAAAAGAAAAGGAAATGGTAGTTTCAAAATGAATGATAAACAAATGAAAATTCTTGGTTGGGTTGCGACCTTTATGTCTGTCATGATGTATGTATCTTACTTCCCACAAATCATGGATAACCTCTCAGGTCACAAAGGAAACTTTGTTCAACCTTTAGTTGCCGCTATCAACTGTAGCCTTTGGGTCTATTACGGACTCTTTAAAAAAGAACGTGATATCCCACTTGCTGCAGCCAATGCACCAGGGATCATCTTTGGTTTGATCACAGCCATCACAGCTTTATAAGAAGGAACTAGCTCCCGCAAGGAAGCTAGTTTTTTTATACCTTACAGAAATGTAAGAAATCAGGCTCAAAATGAAAGGTTAGCTTATTGTAGATCTCTCTCCAAATCGTTACAATAGAGGTGTAAAAAAGTTTTATGGATGTCAATCATATAACCGGATAGAAATGGAGAATGAAAATGGCCTTATTAGATGTACAACATGTGAAAAAAATTTACAAAACCCGCTTTCAAGGAACTCAGGTTGAAGCCTTAAAGGATATCCATTTTACCGTGGAGAAGGGGGAGTATGTCGCTATCATGGGGGAATCAGGATCCGGTAAATCGACCCTTCTCAATATCCTAGCCATGCTGGATCAGCCGACCGAAGGACGGGTCTACCTCAATGGCATGGACACCTCGACCATCAAGAACAAGGACGCGTCGAGCTTCCGTAGGGAAAAACTAGGCTTTGTCTTTCAAGATTTCAATTTGCTTGATACCTTGTCTGTCAAGGACAATATCCTTCTCCCTCTGGTCCTTTCTCGCAGACCGGTCAAGGAAATGATGAGTAAGGTCGATAGCGTCAGTCGGGAATTGGGCATCCACCAACTGCTTGAAAAATATCCCTACGAAATCTCTGGTGGGCAAAAACAACGGGTAGCCGTAGCACGGGCTATCATCACCTCGCCAGAAATCCTCCTTGCGGATGAGCCAACAGGGGCGCTAGATTCCAAATCATCTGCTGCGTTGCTCGACGTCTTTGAAGACATCAATAGCATGGGGCAAACTATTCTCATGGTGACCCACTCAACCGCAGCAGCAGCTCGGGCCAAGCGCGTGCTCTTTATCAAGGACGGGATTCTTTACAACCAGATTTTCCGTGGGGAAAAAACAGAGCGTCAGATGTTCCAAGAAATCTCAGATACCTTGACGGTCATGGCGGGAAAGGAGGATCGTGATGTTTAAATTAACAAGTAAATTAGCTCTTTCCAACCTCAAACAAAATCGCAAGCTCTATTATCCCTTTGCCTTGGCTGTTATTTTAACGACTATGATCCTTTATAGTTTTATCGCCTTGTCATCGACCCCTCATTTAGAGGATTCTTACGGAGGGGGAGCGGCGAGAACTGTTCTTGGTTTTGGTAGTTTCGTTGTCCAATTAGTCGTCATCATTTTAGTGGCTTATGCCAATGGCTACGTCATGAAAAATCGTTCCAAAGAACTGGGACTGTACAGTGTACTGGGAATGGAGAAGAAGCACCTTCTCGTCATGACCTTATGGGAATTGCTCTCCTTCTATGTTCTCACAGTTGGAGTAGGACTGGGCTTGGGACTCTTGTTTGATCGCTTGATTTTTGCCTTGCTCCTAAAATGTATGGGGCTACCAGTCGTCATTCAATCAACCTTCCAGATAGAGGCTGTTCTTAACACTTTACTTGGGTTAGCCTTAGCTTTTGGCCTCATTCTTTTGTTGAATTCTTTCCGCCTCTTGCGCTACAGTTCCCTCCACCTCATGCAACAGAAAAAGGCGGGGGAGAAGAAGGGACGCTTCTTGCTGGTTCAAACTCTGTTAGGACTAGGGCTCTTAGGAATTGCTTTTTATATAGCGCTAACCGTTGAGAGGCCAGTTGCAGCTGTCCAAGGATTCTTTATTGCCGTCATCTTGGTCATTCTAGCGACTTATCTCTTATTCAACGCAGGCTCGATTACCTTCTTAAGATTTCTCAAAGGTCGGAAATCCTATTATTACAAGCCAGAGAATTTTATATCTGTCTCCAACTTAATAGCTCGGATGCGAAAAAATGCAGCGGGCCTTGCGACGATTAGTATTCTATCCACCATGGTCTTAGTCACCTTAACCGGGTCGCTCAATATCTTTATTGGAGGGCAGAATTACCTAGATACTGTTTACCCTTCGGATTACATGATTAGTGTGGGGCATATGCCTTCAGATGCTGAGACAGAACCGGTTATCAAGGATGTTCAAGCTCAAATTAAGAAAACAGCCGATGCGACGAATCTGTCCGATTATCAGGTGGCACAGACAACATACTGGTCGGCTGAAATTCGAAAGATTGATGGAAGGAGCTTAGAGGTGAATGACCAGTCCACTCCATCAACTGGTCAGGAGTTGAAGACAGAGGGAACAGTCTACTTTTTTGATCAGGCGACTTATGAACAACTGACCGGTCAAAAAGTTGAGCTTGGGGAAAATGAAATCCTAGCCTATGGGTATCAGTATCCTGGAAGATTAGACGCACAATTAGAAATCAATGGGAAGACCTTCACAATTAAAGAAAAACTAAACTCCAATTTTATCCAAGGGAAACTCCCTCAATCCGACCTGTTTCAACACCAAATGGGCTTGTATCTGGTCCTCCCTGACTTGAACCAACTGGGACTAAAAGTTGATAAAAATTTGGAATTCGCTATTACTGCAAAAGATAAAGAGAATCAAGATTTCATCAGTGGCTTGATCAAAGACCTTTATTCGACAGACAAAATGAGTCAATATGGTGCGACTTTCTTTGGTGGATTTGAACGATACAGCATAGAGAAGGAGTGGCGTGAAACAGCAGGGACTCTCCTCTTTATTGGGATTTTCCTATCGGTCATCTTTCTATTAGCTACAGTACTCGTCATTTACTACAAACAGATTTCAGAGGGTCATGAGGATCGGGATAATTTTGTGATCTTGCAACAAGTAGGATTGGACCAAAAGCAAACCGGCACCACCATTCGCAAACAGATTCTCACTGTCTTCTTCCTTCCATTATTCTTCTCCTTCCTATACCTAGGAGTGGCCTACAAGATGATTGCAAAGATCGTTGCCATCTTAGGAGCGACCAATGCGGGACTGGTCCTTCAAACAACTCTTTCCATCTGCGCTGTCTTTTTCATCTCTTATGTCCTCGTCTTTCTTCTGACTTCTAGAAGTTATCGGAAGATTGTCGTGAGATAGCGTTTGATACGATGGAAGCTTAGGAAAATAGGTGAAAAAGAAATTAACTGGAACACTTTTTTCAACCAAAAACACCGAGGATTTGATCCTCGGTGTTTTTATCGTGATTATTTCACGTGTTCTGCAAGTTCTTCTTGCGCTTTTTTATTGGATTCTTCTTTTTTCTTCAACCAATTCTTATAAGCTTTGTCGTAGTCAGCCGTTGTGACTGTATCACTTTGTAATTCCATGTACTTGTAGTAGCTAGCCCCGTCTTTGATACCAATCAAGGAGAAGGCTTTTGTAAATGGTTTGATCTTCGTGATAGAAGGGACAGCACCCTTAGAGTAGACAGGAAGTGCAAAGGCATTGTCTGTCAACCAAGCTTGAGCAACAGCATATTTTTCATAACGAGTTTTGGTATCCAATTGTTCCGCATTGGCATCATCCAATAGTTGTTTGTACTCGTTCAAACCTAGTTTTTCAATTAGGGCTTGGTCAGTTGACGGATTGATTCCCATTCCTGCTAAGGCTGAACCATCGACTGGATTGAAGATATCCAAGTAAGTTGATGGGTCTTGGAAGTCAGGTCCCCAACCAGCGATATCCATATCAAAGTCTTTTTGATCAGGACTTTGAGCGAAGTAGGTTGCATTGTCCGCATCTTCCGTAGACATTTTCTGAACATCCACGACAACATTTTCTTTTCCTAATGTTTTTTCGATGGAGTCTTTCATTGAATCAGCTTGTTGCACAATGCTAGCAGAAGATTGGTCAACTACATAGTCGATGTGGATTGGGAATTGAACACCTTGTGCTTGGAGCTCTTCTTTGGCTTTAGCAAATTGTGCTTTGGCCTTGTCCGCATTGAACATGCTATCTTGCGCATCAGCTAGGCTGACATCCTTCCAATCATCTCCTGTTGCAGCAAGTTTTTCTTCAACAACAGTACCGAAGTCTTTGTTGTTTACTTGCACAAATGTTGGAGGTACAAGAAGCGTACGAAGAGTTTTGCTAGCCCCATCTTTCCCGTTTGATTGGGCACTTAGAGAAGTACGATCAAGGGCAAAGTTGATGGCTTGACGGAAGTTTTTGTTTTGAAGAGCTGTTTTGGTTTGGTTCTTCTGGTCGTCTGTTGTTTTCTCAGTATGACCGTAGTTTTGACGGTTTACGTTGAAGTAGACATAGTAGACAGTCGCATCTTGTGGTGAATAAACGATATTGTCCTTGAATTTTTTCTCAATCGTACTGAAAGTTGAGCTCGTTGGGAAGAGACGCGCTGTGGTCAAGTTTCCATCAGAGAAGTTACGAGCTAGGTAGTCTTGGTCAGAACCATCGAAGTAGGTCAATTTGATATCATCAATCTTCACATTGTCTTTGTCGTAGTAATTCTCATTTTTAGTGAATTCCATCAAAGATTTGGAAGTGAAGGATTTCAAGTAGTAAGGACCGTTGTAGAGGATTCCAGAAGGTTTGACGCTACCGAAGTCTTTCCCTGCAGACTTGAGGAATTTTTCATTGACGGGCATCATGGTTGAAGTCGTCAATTTAGAATTCCAGAAGGACTCAGGTTGAGCCAAGGTGTATTGGAGGGTATGATCATCAACGGCTTTGACCCCAACTTTAGAGAAGTCTGTATTTTTACCAGTGACATAGTCATCCAGGCCGGCTACTGAGTTTTGAACCAAGTAGAGGGCATCTGACTTGTTGTCCGCTACGTATTTCAGAGAAGTGACGAAGTCCTGTGCAGTGACATCTGCATATTCGTTCCCTTCTGAGTCATACCATTTTGCATCTTTACGAAGTTTGTAAGTATAAGTCAATCCATCCTTAGAAACAGACCAATCTTCTGCTAGAGCAGGGACCAAGTTACCGTATTGGTCGTTTTCAAAAAGTCCATCTACTAAGTTAGTTGTGACATCACTTGTTGTTGAACGGTTTGAAAGGAGGTAGTTCAAAGAGTCTGGATCAGTGCTATACACGTATGAAAAAGTGTTCGTCTGAGAAGACTTTGCAGATGATCCACAAGAAGCAAGGAACAGGGCTGAAGCAGCCGTGATACCTGCAAGGAAAGATAGTTTAGATTTTTTCATCACTTATCTCCTTTAATAAAGATTTTGTATTATTATACACCTTTTTTTATAAAAAGCAAATTTTTTTTGAAATTAATTGTATATTTAGTCATATTGTTATAATTTATTGAGTTTTATTCAAAATTTTTCACTATTATGCTTTACAAACTAGCTTGGGAGGAGTATACTAATAATGAAAGAGCTAGTATGTAAAACAAACTAGCTAAAAAGAGGCTGTATAGAAAGGGGTAGCAGGATGAAAGAGTCGCAATTGCTCAAGGGTGTCCTGGAAGGTTGTGTTTTAGAAATTATTTCAAAAAAATCTATTTATGGCTATGAATTGATCCAAAGTCTTAAGGAAACCGGCTTTGATAAGATTGTTGCGGGGACCGTTTATCCCTTGCTTCAGAAGCTAGAGAAGCAGGGAGTCATAGTAGGAGAGATGAGGCCCTCTCCGGATGGACCTGATCGCAAATATTTCTCTCTAACCATGGAAGGAAGAGAGCGCCTAGAGGAATTTTGGAACCAGTGGCAGGATCTGGTCATTAAAGTAGAACGCGTGAAAAAGGAGGGGGAAGCATGATCGAAGATTATACAGAAAAAATGTCAGCCGAATTGATGCACCTGAATAAGGACAATCAATCCTATATGAAAAAAGTGATAGCTTATATTGGAGTGAAGTCTTATTTTTATGATGATGAGCTACTGGGTGAACAGCTCTACAATATGGTTTGCGATTTAAAAGTTGCTGAGAAAGAGGGCAATCGGGCAGTGGATTATTTTGGAAAGGATCCAAGGGCCATGATGGACCAAGTTCTCTCGGAGTTACCTAGACGCAGGCTAGGTTCTTGTGTGGGGTTATTCTTGATTCTTGGAACGATTTTCGTTGGCATGCGGTTTGTAATGGATTTTGCCTGGATGCTGCCACTAGTGATTGCTCCCTTAACATACCTGCTAGATCTACTTATTTTCTTTGTGTACAGTCAATTTATGATGTGGCTTTGGTCCAAGCAGAGCTATGGGGAAATCAAGTGGCCTTGGGCTCTTGTTATCAGTGTGATTAGCTTGATCCTGTCTCCTAGGATAGAGCGCGTGTTTTCTGACCATTTGAGTCTGAATCGAAGTATCCTTTTGCCAGATGGTTGGGCGATTGTTCTGGCTTTTCTGGTTCTTCTTGGATTTACGATCATGACCTATAGAAATCAAGGACGGCTTGCTGTTAGCCTACTGGTCATGGGGGTGACTTTCTTTGTAACTGGATGCTGTGTTCGCTTTGTGAATCCAGGAACTGCTAATGTATTACGCTGGCTACTCCCTCTAATAGGACTAGTCTTGTCCTTCATTGTATTTCGTCTCCAAAGAAAGGGGGAAACATCATGACATCAGCTATTTATTATGAAGAAACGCAGGCCTTGATGCAAACCTTTAGCCAGGAGGACCAAGCTTATTTCCAAGATCTCTGGGATTATTTCAATTTTGCTGGCTTCTTATATGAGGAAAAAGCTTTAAGAGAGCAGGTCTATAATCTAGCGCTTGATTTTGCGCAAGCAAGTGGAGATGGATTGACGGCCAAGGACTATTTTGGACAGGATCCTAAGGGAATGGCAGACCTAATCATTGAGAATATGCCTAAAGAATCTACGCGGTCTGTTCTGAAGTATGGGGCGATTGTCTCGGGAATTGTGATTTTTTATCGCCTCTTAAGTGAGTTTGCCTCGCAAGCAGTCCTGGTTCTTAAGCCCCTCGTCTATCTAACGGATAGTATTTTGGGACTTTTAGCCGTTGGGTTACTATTTTATCTCCTACGTCGCCTTATTTTTGCAGAAGAAAAGTTAAAAAAAGCACTCTATGTGGCAGTCGTTCTCGTCCTTGGGATCTATTTCATCAGTGAAATAGTAGGGGTCCGTTTCTTGCCAGCTTTTGCCTGGTTGACGGTACCTAGTCCATGGGATACTTTCCTCATTACAGGAGCTTCTGCAGGTCTTATCCTGTGGCAGTGGAAAGAAGAGTTTGCTCGTGCCTTCATCTTTCCTATTCTGTCCTTCTTAGTAGTGGGATTCTTGCATCGCTGGACTTTGGCGCAAGGGATTCAGAATCCTAGTATGACTATCCTCCTGCCAACAGCTGTCATTGTTTTTGGGCTAGTTATATACTATTTGTTTACCATTCGGGCCTTGAAAAAGAATAAGACAGAAAATGGTAAATAGAGTGAAAAGGGGGAGGAAGTTCCCCTTGTACTGTTGAAAAGCAACGAGGATGCTTGATTTTTGTTATAATGAAAGGGAGTATAAATCAAAGGAGAAGATGATGACATTCGAAGAAATCTTGCCTGGACTAAAGGCAAAAAAGAAATATGTGCGTACGGGTTGGGGCGGATCAGAGAACTATGTCCAGCTTTTCGATACCATCGAGCAAAATGGAGTGGCTCTAGAAGTGACGCCTTATTTTCTCATTAACGTATCTGGTGAAGGCGAAGGCTTTTCCATGTGGAGTCCAACTCCTTGTGATGTCTTAGCGACAGACTGGGTGGAAGTTCATGACTAAAGGGGTCTTGATTACAGGCGTTAGCTCCGGGATTGGTCTGGCTCAAGCCCGTCTCTTTCTAGAAAAGGGCTACCAGGTCTATGGGGTGGACCAGGGAGCTGCTCCCCAGTTGCCAGGTGAGTTTCACTTCTTGCAGCGGGACTTGACCCTAGATTTGACGCCGATTTTTGACTGGTGTCCTGAGGTCGACGTCTTGTGCAATACGGCTGGGGTATTGGATGACTACAAACCACTTCTTGAGCAAAGCGCTCAGGAGATTCAGGAGATCTTTGAGATCAACTATGTGACTCCGGTAGAATTGACACGGTATTATCTGACTCAAATGTTGGAGAAGAAGCAAGGAATCATCATCAATATGTGCTCCATTGCTTCTAGCCTAGCAGGAGGTGGCGGTCACGCTTATACTTCCTCCAAGCATGCTCTAGCAGGCTTTACCAAACAGCTGGCCTTGGATTATGCAGAAGCTGGGATTCAGGTCTTTGGCATTGCTCCTGGAGCTGTCAAAACGGCTATGACCGCTGCGGACTTTGAGCCAGGCGGCCTAGCAGACTGGGTGGCTAGCGAGACCCCTATCAAACGCTGGATAGAGCCAGAAGAAGTGGCAGAAGTCAGCCTCTTTTTGGCAAGCGGAAAGGCGACAGCTATGCAAGGACAGATCCTGACGATTGATGGTGGTTGGAGTTTGAAGTAAGGGCTGAAATAAGCAAAAAAGATAAGAATGAAATGAGTCTAGTTGAACAGCTGGACTCATTTTCTATTTTAGCTTTATGGAAAGGGAATCTTATGGTATGATAGCCTAAAAGGGACCTGTAATATGGAGGTCAAATAAAAAAAGCCTTTGGGAAGAGAGACTCAAAAGGAGACGAGATGCTAGTATTAACAGACACAGATCCAGCTATTTCAAGCGAAGATTTTTTACAATTTGAGGAGATTCTTGGAAAGAAATTGCCGGAAGCCATGAAGGATTTTTATCTCAAGTACAACGGTGGCCAGCCCCAAGTAAGGGGTGTTCACGATGACTGTCATCTCTTTCCTTTCAATTCCTTTGATTCACTTGAGGAGATGAAGAAGTCTTTTACCTGGTTTGACGATGAGGCTGTGCCTGAGGGATTTAAGGCCGCAGATCTTCTCCATTTTGCCTATGATCCTGGATCGGGTAACTATGCTCTTTCTCTAAGGGCAGAGGATTATGGCAAGGTGTATTTCTATGTTCTAGAAGAAACAGCTGAGATCTACGGTCAATGGGCTTCTTTTGAGGAATTTTTGAACTCTTTTGTTGAAGAGTGAGATTAAAAAGGAGAAGGGATGCGGAAATACCAAGAACTTTCACTAGAGCAGATAATTAAGCAGGTGCGAGCGAATCAATTATCTTCAGATGATTTTTGCCTCTATGGCAAGGAGGATGGAGAACTGGCACTAGATAGCCTCTATTGGGTATCCGATTATCCGGATGTCGTGGAAGACTCTGATGTCTACCCGACGGATGTAGCGGAGCAAGATCTCCAGCTAGTCTACTATGGAGAGCAGTTGATTGATGTTCTTGCAGTCGCACTTGAGGAAAAGCCAGATGCTAGTCACAATGACTTGGTCGAGGCTTTGAATTATTATCAGCAGCATGATTGCTTTATGAAATTTGAAGATTAGCTAGGCCGATTAGAGAACTGGCATCCGAAAGGAGGAAAGATAGTGATGAGAGAATATAAATTTGATATCCATAACGAGATGAATGTAGCAATTCCAGAGGAAAAGGAAAAAGTTTGCCTTGCTTTAAGTGATTCTTTAGAGGTTGTCAATGAGGAGTTGACTTCGTCTTATAAAGCAAAACTCGACCATCTACTGGATCAATCATCAGTATGGTATCCAAAAGCTTTGGAAAAAATTCAGGAGGAATTTACAGATCTATCACATGCAAGAATCCTTTCCATTTTTATCTTGTCTGAACAAAGTGACGTTGACTTAATTTTCGGCTTGGAATTTGGACTGAGAGAGGATTCGGAGCATGGTAGAGGACTTAAATTCTCCCTCAATAGTTTTGAAATTTTAGAATATGGTATAGGGGAAGTCGCTTACTACTAGGTCTAGTCGATAACAAAAGAAGCACTAGAAAATGGAGCAGGATATGGTTGAGAAAGATGGGATTATCATAAAGGATGGCCAGGTCATCCTAAACAGTGGTGAGAAGCTATCGATTGAAAATCTAATAGAGGAAGCGAGTAGGATTCGTTTCATTAGTAATCAGCACTTTAAGGATACAAGCATCAGTATACTAGAGGGTTCACGAGTCATATTTGAAAACTGTATCTTTGAGAATGTCGTTTTTGAAAACTGCGATTTAAGGGACATCGGCTTTAAAAATCATACAGTTATTCGAAACTGTACTTTCAAAAGCTGCAATTTAAAGGGAACATTATTTTATGACAGTCACATAATATCGTCTACCTTCCTTTCTTGTCAGATGAAGCGTCCTCTTTTAGAGAATGTCAGCGAGATGAGAGATTGTCTCTTTAAAAAGTGTAGGATGAACGATATTTTCTTTCCTCTACCAGAATTTCAGCAGAATAAAATTGTTGGAAAACTGTCTGAATGTACCTTTGGGTCGAAAACAAAGAAAGTAGAAAAGTTATATGCAGATCTATCAGAGGCTCATCTCAGTTTTGTCGAGTTTACAAGGTGTGATTTGACAGAGACCATTTGTCCCTCGGATCCAGATATTCTCTATATAAAAAATCTGAGTGAACGGTCAAAGAAGGCTCAGGAAAAAATTGCGACAATCCAAGATGATAGAAAAAGGCAGGCCCTTTCTATTTATACAGAAAGTTGGATGAATGAAAAGTATGTGGATTACTTGATGAGTCGCAAAGATTACAAATGGGCCTGGGATGATTATTTTGAGGATGTGTCTAGGTGTTTGGGACTTGAATGGAAGTAACTAGCTCTTGTTTGAAAAATGACTGAGATAATTGCCAATAGGTAAGCAAAAAAAGGGAGATCGGATAGAGAAATGACAGTCAATATCAATGAATTAGTGAAGGAGCAAGGTTTTTGTGTGGTGCCTACAGAGGAGAAACCATTTAGTTTGGATGAGGTCCGTTTCAACCTTTTGGCATATTTAGAGGATTATTCTAAAATGGGATTTTCTTTTGTTAAAGCAGGTGACGAACTAGTCGAACTCAGGAGAAAGCAAGAGGTCTATAGGCTTTTTGGTCAGTGTTTTTTAGGTGCTTTTGTAATAGGAGAAGAGAAGCAGATCTTCTTGCTTTGCAATCGAGAAGGAAGGGAAATTTTTCAAGAATCGAAGGTTTATGTCAATTCTTCCTTACATACTTTTGTTTCCTCTTATTCGCTCTTTCTATCAAGCATCTTTCTTTTGAAAGCAAAGTTTTATGAGATTGAGCAAGATGAAGTCGAAGAAATTGCAGCACACTTGAAGGATCAAGTACTTGCCTTAGAAAAGCCCCTTGAACAAGAAGTTCCTTTCTGGGAGCACATGGCCTATTTGATAGAAGACGATGGAATTGTTCTAAGAGATGATCTCTTTCATATCTTAAATAAAGAGCAGTAGGACTTGGAATTATATAAATAATGGAGAACAAATGACCCAGATAAAGATTCGAGATTGGAATGAAAAGCCAAGAACAAAACTTCGATTTATTAAAATTGGTGATATTTTTTGCTATCAATTTTCGGAGGAAATGTTTGTATTTGGTCAAATCCTTGGAAAAGTGAATGTTGGTCATGTCATCCAATTTTTCGATATCTTTCAAGCAAGTCATACTATAACAGTTGAAGAGCTAAGTCGTGCTCAATTTATAGGTAAGCCCATCATTGTAGATTCCTTCACCTTGTTTGATCGAAGTCCAGTATGGACTTGGCAGATAATTGGTCACCAAGCGGATTTTGATCCAAGCCCTTTTAAGGATTTAGCCTTTAAGTGGGGAGACCCAAATGGTCTTCACTTTGGGAAGGTCTGGCTAGATGGTAGGCGGGAACCTAAGTTTTTTTCTAGGGAAGAAGTTAAGGAGCTGGACTGGGAAGCCTGTGTCGGAAGTATAGTTTATAACAGAATATTGGAAGAAGAACTGGCAAGCAGAGGAAATAAAGGAGTTTGAGATGGACTATGTAGATGAGTTAACTTCAGGACGTACGCCCTTGGTAAAAAAGGCAGCGAAAAAAATTTTAAAGGACAGACTAAAAGGATATGGACCATTCTTGCATCAGGCCTTGGAAGGGGAGATGGAAAAGCCTAAATCATGGGAATCACAAATGTACTTGCTCTACGCCATGGCCGCAACGGATTGTACAGAAGAAGTCCCCTATCTCAAGTCATTACTGCTGAGAGACATCCCAACCCCTGTAACCTATCGCTCTCTAGCAGTAGCGATTGCTTATCTAGAAAATTTAGAAACAGAGAACTTGTCTTTTGTTTATGAGTCCTTGGAATCGAATAACTTATTGCAAGCTGCAGGTGCTTGTGCAGCACTCTATCTAAGAAAGATTGTGCTGAAAGATGACGATTTTGAGAAAATCATGACCTTTATCACCAAGGATGTTTATTTGGAAAATATAAGAGGAACAATCGCTCCGTTTATGTTCATTTTGGCTGCATCTTATCTATATCCAGATCAGAATCGCCAGAAAATTGTAGACTTTTCCTGTCAATTTAATGAAGTACATATAAATACGATCATTGAGGATGTATCCAAAGGAAAGGACGGCAGGAGGATTAGGCTATTCTAAGACCTACTTAGAGAGAGAAGTTACCATCTCCTTAAAGAGCGAAACAAAAACTCTTAAAAATAATACTTTTATTCATTTTTAAAAAGGAGTTCTTACTGTGAAATGGTTTGAAAAAGTAGTGGGGAAGGAAAAGATTATTCATTTGTTTGATGGTGATTTGGACTTGAATAATGTATTTCTTGATACTGTATTATGTTACGATTACAAATTAGATCTTGTCCTTTATTTATATGATTTCCCAACTAATTTTCCTGAAAAGTGGCAGAAAAGTGCATTTAATGCCATAAAAATTAATTTAGAGTTTTTTAATTTAGATGAAATCCATTTTTATTCTAAGGGGATTCATAAGGTGAATGGTCAACTAGAACTGCTTTTTTTAGAGAATAAGGTTGAATTCAATTTTATAAACCAAAATGATGTGATGTTATCGGGGGCTTCTGACCTAGTTAGAATTGCTGAGATTGCTCCTGTGAAAATAGATACTTAGAATTGCATTCCTAGATTAATGGAGGAGATTCTGGATGATCAAACAATCCTCCACTGCTAGGAGGGATACCACGACTATGGGAAAAAGTGAAGGAAGAGCACAAACATTAGACCTTGACCTAAGGCTAGGCCTTTCTACAAGAAAAACACTGCGAGACCACGAATATGAAGTTACAGTATTTTGAATTAGATAAGCCCTATGTGGAAAATCAACAGAGGATTGAGGTGTTGATGGACTCAGCTGGGCTAAATTACGAGGAAGCAAGAATTGAGGACTACCGACAGAATTGGAAAGGTCAGCGAAGAGCGTTCGTATATGAATCTAAATGTATGACCTCTATGGTAGAACGGCTTTTCAAACCAGTTATAACCCAGGATTGTTGGAAAATCATCGTAGAATGTGTAGATACGATTAGCAATCCAGCTATCATGAACCTACTTGGTGTCTATACTGTCCAGGTCTTATTTGATTTTTCTAGCTATGAAAGTTTGAGTCCATTGGAACAGAAAAAGATGCTCTTAGAGGCCTTGGTAAAAGGGGTAAAGCGCGTGTTTCAGGAGTTCTCTATTCCATACTCCTTGATAGAGGATGTAGTCAATGAAATAGAGAAAAACGATTATGAAAATAGCTGGGAGTGGAAAAGGAAGAAGATCCAATCCACGACCTATTCCATTCAAGTGGAGCATCAGCTGGATAAGGTGGATTTGTTTTGGGAGATAGAGCACAAGGATAAGAGCATCCGCCAGTTGATTCAATCCTGCCCTGCTCATGAGATGGATTATGGGGCTAAGCTTGGTAAACTGGAAGCAAAAGGTAACTTCCTATATCTGCTGGATAAAGAGAATGAGATTGTGAGCAAAATTTCTGTTTCAGAATGGTGGAGCAAGAACAATGAGTGACTTAAAAAAGAAATTATCCTTGTTAAAAGTGAAAAGACGAATCAAGAGTTTGAAGGGGATAAAGGATGTCCATTTTCTGACCGATAAACCTAAAGAAATTGCTTGGTATGCTGGGGAGTTGAATCCTATAGACTCTCCGATTCCTTGCCTTTATGAGTTTCCTCTTGCCCACACTACTAAAGATCTAAGTAGGTCAATTCAAAGTCTTGTTGGCAATAGCAGTCGGTTTATCCTAGTTTTTTGGGAGTTTTTACCAGTTTACGTCTTGTTTCAAATGGAGTCTTTGGATGACTTTTTGCCTTCTTATTTTAGTGAATTTTCTACCAGAGACCTGATACTTTTCTTTCAAGACCAGGAAAAAGTACTGGATCTCCATTTAGCGGAGGATAAAGTAGAAGTGAGAGTCTTGGAGAATAAATCTAAGAGCCCGTAGATTCTATAAATTGAAAATGAATATAGAATTAGTCGATGAAAGAGGCAAAGAGGAAAGAACGCCATTCATGGAGAGACAAATGGTAAAGGAAGATTCTAATGTGTGAAAAAGAATATTATTATGGCAATAGTGAGTTTATGTCAGGCCTAGGAGTTATTTATACAGAGTTTACTGGTCAGCGTGCAAGTCGACAAATTAACGTTTTGAATGGGCACTCTTATGCTTCTTCTTGCCTACAGGATTATGTTCCAGAAGTAGGGTTTCTACTCTATGATGGTCGAAAAGATGAGTTGGATTTATCAGACTCCATCAAGATTAGTCAAGAGGAATTTGAGCGAATTTGGGCTCAGGCTGTCGCTAGCGGCCAGAATGATACGTAATCGTCAGTTGAAAATAGCCAAATATAATCCCAAAAATGTGAGAGGAGTCTAATAATGATGTTCAATTTGTTGAAGGAATTTGTAGAAGTCTATCATAGAAACAAGGGCTTAGGAGAGCTTGTATTTACTAGTGACTGTCTCCATATCGAAAAGCCAGATTTGTCTGGTCAATTGAAAGAGTTCTACCAACATTTGAGCTTTGAGGAAGAAGCTTATTTTAGAGGAGCTCCCTATGATCTTGCTCTAATTCCTCTCCCTCTATGTGAAGCTGCATCAGAAGGATGGCAGGATACTAGCTGGAAAGAGAGTTATGTGGTTTTTGCTCACATGATGGGGGATGAGCCAATTTTTTGTGATCTAACTAGCGAGCTTAGTCCTGTATTTGGCAAGATTCCTGGGAATTCCAAGCTCTATTGCTTAAGCCCCTCTTTATCTACTTTCTTGTCTACTTATAGTCAGATGAAAAAGCTAGAAATCACCAAGTTTGAGAATGACATCTACTTTGATGAGGACTTGTCGGACTATAAAGAAGGTTTTTTAACAGGAATCATGGCTATTATCGAGGGGCAACTTCCTGAAGACTATCGAAATGATTTTATAGTATTTATGCTGGGTTAAAGCCAAATAGGGAGAGATGAGAAGCAAATGGAAATGAAGAATTTTTTAAAATGTTGTGAGGATCTGGTTATACAAGAAAGTGGGGCCTCAGCTCTTGAACTAGAAAAACTCAAAGCCAGACAGTTTCCTCAAGCTCACCTGGATTTGCTCTCCATAACCAATGGCTTGGAGTTTTATGGTGGCTATTATCGCTTGTTTGGGACGGATTCTACTCAAGCTATTACGCTAGATTCCTGGAATTCGGATGAGGTATGGAAAGACGTCTGGAGAGATTATGCATCAGACTACTATTTTTTTGGTATGTCTGCTATTGGAGATCAATTCGCTTATAGATTGAAGGATGGGAACATTCAAAGTCATCAAGTTTATTATTTAGATGGGATTACTATGGATGTCATCGAGATCTACGACAGTTTTGAAGCGTTTTTTGAGAGGGAATTTGTTCTGAAAGCCCAGGGTGGGATGGAATCTATTTTTGTTTCTGCAAGGGAACGATTCGGAAATCTAGACCTCTCTACAAGCTGTATTTATTCCCCTTCCTTAATGATTGTGAATGATCCAAGCGTTGAGAATCTTATGCTTTTACCGACAAAGGATGTCATGACCATCAATGGGGATTTGTTTGTTCAATTGTCTGATTCAGAGGAGTCTATTACGAAACTAGAGCAATATCTAGACGCTTCGGGTAGAGCCAGAGTCAAGGTCATTTTTGATCGAGATTGAGCAAGCAGGATATAGTTTATTTAGAAAAAATACTCTGAAGACTCGTGATTTTAACCTTTTGGCGACAAGCGATGATTTAGTCTTCTAGTCAGGGTGTCATTGTAAAATGATTTATGTTGAAAATAGAAAACGAAGCATTTTATTCATGAAAAGAGGTGAATAATGACCAGTTTAGATAAATATTTAGAGATCATTAAAAAAGGATTTTCTGAAAGAGAGAATCTAATGGCAATGGAGCCTCTGCATTCTATTGAAGAGATTGCACCATTATTGGATGAAACATTGACTTATAAAGAATTTATCAATATCAATCGCTTATTAAGACAAAAGTACATTGTCGAAAACCTAGAGGATATGCTGAAAGATGTAGATTTTAACCAGCTTTCTTTACCTAGCAATACGAGGGTGATTTACTTGATGGGAAGTAAATCTGATGTGCTAGACTTTTCAAAATATGAACAAGTAGAAAAGATTTTAATAGTTGGGGCTAGAAAAGTAAGAAAGATCATCTTACCCCAGAATGATTGTGTGAAAGCTCTAGGGATATCTTCCATGACAAATTTGGAAACGATAGAGAACATTTCTTTTCATACTGGCATGCGTTATCTGCACTTTGATTATGGTGTAATGTTGCCTAACTTTAATTTTATTAGAGATTTAAATCAGTTGCTCTATCTTTCATTTACGGCAAATAAAAAATTACCAGAATTGGATTTTATCCATCCATCTAGTGAGCTCCGTTTTTTAGATTTTGTCGATACGTCTATTTTTAACTACGCAACAACAGTTAGCTACCTGAAGAGTCTGAAACATCTTCGTTTTTTAACAACGGGAAGAACAAATCAAAAGCAAAGGGATCTTCTTAGAAGCGAGTTACCACATGTTTGCATGCGAGAGGGTTAAAAAATGACTTCAATACAGCTTTTTATGACCTATGTTTTCAGAATAAACGAACTATTAGTCCCATTGTTTAAGCAGGAGGAAATATGAGCCATACGAATCTAGCAAAAGAAACCTTCCTCCAGTTTATGCAGGCTATGTATTCTTGGGAGAGAAAAACCACTAGGAGCCTAAGAAACCAAGCCGATAAAGAGATGTTGAAGGATGAATTAGCTACTATTTTTAATCAGTTTTGTAAATCTAAAACAACACTCAGAGCAAGGGAAGTAACTTTGTCTGTCCGATTTCCATTTGAGTATAAATTAGAAACGCATCCCATCATTGCTGAAGAGCATGACGGGAATCAAACTTACTTCTATATCAAGGAGAATCGTTCTGGTTTAGAAACTCTCTATCGTTTTCGAATGGTATTTCAAAAGGGGAAATGGTGGATTGATAAGAAAGAATGGCTTGATGATGGGAAGTGGATCAATTCTTCCTTGTGATATACTGGATAGTATAGGAATGCAGGAAAAGATGTACTTCAAAAAACAGTGGTAGTTGGATTAGGCAATGACAAGTGTAAGTAATGAAATGTTAGAGGTCAATATGAATAAAACACTTTCAAATCAAAAAAGAAAATTAACTGCTATAAAAAATAAAATACTGAAGGCAAGAGATTTTCACTTAGAGGCAGAAAACCTATCTAATACTGAAGCCATTTTAACAGCTCTAAAATCTGATAAGAAAAGCGTTAAAATTAACTATGAAGAAAATGGTGAGAATCAATCATATCTGTATGATCATATAGATATGATTGATTCTATAAGTCCGTATCCTCTAGTCTCTAATTTTATAGAAAGTAAAACATCTGAAAACTACAAGTTATTATTGAATGGCTGTTTTTGTTCTGTAATGGCAGATATGGCTTCTGCTAAATATTTGGCTAAAGGGGGCTCAAACTTTGATACAGATATTTGTTTGAATATCTTATTTGCCCTTGCCTATTTAGATAATACTTATGTAGAGTTTTTAATTGATAAATTAGCCTATTTTAAAGAAGCCCAAGTTGAGAAAGGGAAAAAAATTATTTTCTTTTCAGCCAAGAGTTTATTGCCTTTAGTCGTTTTTCTTTATGGAAATGGGGAGGGTGATCGGCTTGCTAACCTACTGGAGAATGCTTGTGATGCCAAATATCAACCCTTTGACACGAATCCTTATCAGAATGTGAATGATGCCTATAAACAGGTTATGGAAACTATTTTTTCAGAGGAAGTTGATGTTTTTAGAGAAACAATTTTATCCATGTGTGATTATCATTTAGCGAACACCAGAGATAGTCATTTAGTAGATTTCAATACCTTACTTTGGCAATATTTCCCAATTGAAATCTTGGTTTTATTAAAAGAACGTCAGAAAAAAGGTCTCTCAATAGATGGAATTAGTCATCCCTTGCTTGATGACTTTTTGCCCTATTTGATGGATGACTTTCAGCTATCTGAGCAAAATAAGATGATTCTAGGAACGATTTTAGACTAGTTGTTTATAAAATATGGAAAATATACATGCCCAATTTATCGCTATGACAATTGAATCAAGTCGGGATTACTGGTTTAAGATAAACGAATATCAGGTTATTCAAGTACAAATTTTTCTAACTTAAGATAAAACTAATTTTCTTACTTTGAAAATTTGCAAGAAGGGATTTTTCTTTTGATCAATTAAATGATGATTTTAGCAAGGAGACTATATGCCACTCATAGAAGAATTAACATCAAAGCGTTCACCTTTAGTTAAGAAAGCAGCTAAGAAAATTTTAAAGGACAGACTAAAAGGATATGGGCCATACTTACATAGTGCTTTAGAGACGGAGATAGAGAAAAACAGAGCTTGGGAAACGCAAATGTACTTGCTCTACGCCATGGCCGCAACAGATTGTGCAGAAGAAATTCCCTATCTGAAGTCATTGATTCTAAGAGACATTCCAACACCTGTAACCTATCGCTCTCTAGCATTAGCCATTGTCTATCTAGAGAATTCAGAAATAGAGAATTTATCATTTGTTTATGAGTCCTTGGAATCAAATAGCTTCTCGAAAGCTGCAGGTGCTTGCGCTGCTATTTATATGAAAAAGTTAGTACTTAAAGATGATGATTTTAATAGAATTATGTCTTATGTAACTCAGCCTAAATACCTTGAGCATATTGGCAAAGTCACAAATCCATTTTTATTTATCTTAGCAGCATCTTATTTGTTTTCTGAGAGCAGTCGAGAGAAAATTTTGATCTTTTCGGAACAATTTGACGTTCAGATAGTGAGAGATATTATTTCAGATGTTAAAAAAGGGAAAGACGAGAAGCGCATTAACTTCTTTTAAGTTAACTCAGGTTCAGAATTTAATACAGCAATAATGTATGTAGTTGAGTTCTGTAAAATACCTGAGTTCTATGATGATCAGATTTATTTTTATTGCGATGAATATATACTCTTTTGGACGTCTATTGATGATGTGGGGGAGATAGATAAGGCTCGGGATTTTAAATTAAAGGGTCAAATAGTGCCAGCAACCCTAGAGGAAATCTGTAAGGAAGGTTTGATCAGTTCCATTCATTCTGTTAAGCAATATGCGATTGAGAACGGGAAAGTTGTAGGGATAACCTATATTCATATAGATTCCTAGGAAAATGCAATGAGGAACTCACCACATTCTGTTAGAAATAGAGGTAAAGAAATGAAAGAGGCCAAAGAACTCTTCCTAAAAAATGGCTTTTCGCGACTAAAGCGAACTAATAACTATTATAAAGTCGATCATGATTTTTACACAGTCATCTATTTTCAACGAAAATCAGATGGTAGTGCCTATTTCGTGAATGTTGGCCTTCATCCCCTCTTTCTGGACTCGGGGCTGTTAGAAGAAGTGGATTGTGCTTTAAGGACTCGATTAGGTTCTATCGATCATAGAAATGGCATGGATCAAGCTGAATTGGAAAAGGCTGTTCAAGAGGCCATCGATTTTACTGCTCAGTATTCATCGTATTCAACCGTATTTTCAAGCATAGATCCCGAGAAGGATCTTGAGAAGGATTGGTTGTTAAAACAATTCTCTATCACCAAAGTGAACTTATGCAGATTGTATGTTGAGTATTATGATGCAATCGATTCTAAGAAGTTGGCTTTAGATTTTGCAAACTATGGCTTATCCATTACACCTAAGATTGCCTCTGTACCTAAAAACTTCTTTAAAACCTATATTCGTTTGGGAGAAATAATCAAAACTACTTATTAGGGTGGAATGAAAGTGCTGATTTACTGGTCAACATCCTGACGAAAGGAACCGGTAGGAGAAAAGAAATGAATCTTAATGAACTCATCGAAGAGGTTGAAAATAATGTTGACTTAGCATCCTATATCAATCTTGTACCAAAAGGAAATAAGAAATGAAAAACTATTTACTTGATGAAAGGCTATTTCAGTATCCTGAATCGTTTAAAAAATTGATTGAATTCAATTTAGTTGATTTTGATTGTTGGTATCTGTTGGATTCAGAATGGGCCCTATCTTTGTATGAGGGATTGCAGGAAAGATACCCAAGCAGAAAGTTGATTCCATTTGCTAAAAGAGGAGATTGTGATGATACAGCTTGTTTTGAAATAGGAAAGGGCAATAAGGTCCAACTCATTCATGATTTTGCTGCGGAAGGATGGGAGCAACGGAAAGAGTTTAACGATTTTTGGGAATGGGTGGAATACGCAATCAAATGCATGATAGAGTATAACAAAGAGGATGGGATTGAATAATGGGAAGGCCCTATTATAGGGACGAAGAAACTGAACTACAAGGTAAGGAGAACAAATGGAAACGATTACCCAATTATTAAATGAGATTGAAAAAAGTCTCCAACAGCTACATCATCCTTGTGTAGATCATCTAAATCCGGGACTATTTTCTCAAAAAACTCAAGAATTATTTGAGGAAATCCCATTGCAACCAAACCAGGACTTGCATGCCCTTTATGCTTGGAGAAACGGATCAAAAGATAGTGAGGGAATCACACTCGGTGAGCTGGCATTTTTTCCTGGTTTCTATTTGATGTCTCTGGAAGAAAGTATACAGACCTACTTGGAACTAATAGAAACGGATGCTTGGGACAAATCTTGGTTCCCAATTTTTGCCAGCGGAGGTGGAGATTTTTATGCCATGAACCTAGCTTCAGAAGGTCAGGGGCAAATCCTTGGTTTTTATGTATTTGAAGAAGAGGCCCAGGTCGAATACCGGTCATTAGAATCTATGCTCACAGCTCTTAAAAACTGTTATGAACAAGGCATTATTTTCCGGAATGAACAAGGCTACTTGGATATGGATTATAAGAAGCATGCTGAGGTAGCTCATGAGATAAATCCAGATGTGAAGATATGGCAGGAATTCCTAAAGGAGACGTAAGAGAAATGACCAAGGAGAGAAAAATGACAGTAGTTACTGTATTAAAAAAGATCATTAAACTCTATTAGGAAACAACGTTTATCCCCCAATCGGTGAGTTTTTCAGATGAAAAATTGAGGATCCAGTCCTCAGATTTGACAGGAGAATTACTTGATTACTATCAACACATAGTGTTCAAAGAGGATTTATTTTTTGCCAATAAAAATTTTAATATCGTTTTGTTGCCATTAGATTCTCCTGCAAGGAC
Source organism: Streptococcus sp. 1171_SSPC (assembly GCF_001069335.1). NCBI lineage: Bacteria > Bacillati > Bacillota > Bacilli > Lactobacillales > Streptococcaceae > Streptococcus > Streptococcus sp. 1171_SSPC. The sequence continues at coordinate 29,718 of NZ_JWAK01000037.1, read as the reverse complement.
AGTTGAATCTTGGGCCCTACAAGATGTTCTTCAATTTAGTGAAGGGCAATACCAGATATTCGCTACTACAGATACAGACGATATTCTTTTCTGTGATATGAAAGATGAAAAATCACCTGTTTACGCAGGCAGTCCTGGAGATCCTAATTTCTACAAACTCAGCGCAAGTTTGACGGAGTTTTTTGAGTTCTATTTCGCTTTTTCAAATTTTTGGAAGCAAAGAGAAGATGTCCCTCTGGAGGAGTATATTGTAGGGACAGGTGACTTGATAGAGCGCTACCTTTCCCCAGACGTCCAAGCGACAGCGAAAGAATATCTATTTCGGTAAAATTAATCTGAGAAAAGCCTTTCTTAGTAACACAAAGTGAGTTGGATAGGAGAAAAGAAATGAAAGTGAAAGAACTAATCGAAGAGATTGAAAATGATGCTGAGTTCTTCTCGTATTTAAACCAGGTTCCCAAAAAGAATAAGAAAATCCAAGCTAGCTATCTTGAATCGCTGAATCATCTGGCCTATTTATTTTATCTGGATGGCCAAGAGGAAATGGCTAAGGAATTATTAGATCGTATCATACAAGTTCCATTTGAAGGGAATTATAACACCTGGACCTTTGTTGATAGCTCTCTGGTTTTATTGGCCTATCTGGAAAGAGAGGTAGAAAATCAGGTAGTCGTCTATAAAAAGCATCTTTTATCTCCCTTAGAACAAGGGGAGGAATCCACTCAAAAAATTAGAAGGAGAGTTCATCAGAGATTTTTGAATGGTGATAGCTTGGAGCAAAAGCTTGCAAAAATCGAGCAAGCCTCAAGTCCTGAATCGGAAATGGAACGCCGTTTGTTATACTTGACAGATTTATTGAAGATTCACCTTTTTATTGATGAGTCAACTTGTGAAGAGACAGATATCCAAGCAAAAATCGAAGAGAATATGGAGATACTAAAGAAGTATATTAAGGAGCATGAAATCTATAGCCTCTTTCCTTTTAAGGGATAAGTGAGCTAACAATCTTGGAGATTAAGAAAGAATAGAATATGGAAATCAAAAATCACTTTGGGGTATACGGAGTCTGTCTTCGAGAGGGGAAACTGCTCTGTATTGAAAAAACAAGAGGCCCCTATCAAAATCGTTTTGATCTACCGGGTGGTAGTCAGGAACTCGGTGAGGGGTTGACAGAAACCCTCAAGAGAGAAGTTCTGGAAGAGACGGGCTATACTCTTAGCCGTTACTTAAATCCTAGGATTTATGACGTGCTGGTTCAAGAAGAAGGGCACGACTTCGCCGTACACCATATCATGGCTTTTTATGATATAGTACTTGATTTAGAACGTTTTCAAAAATCCCTTCCTCATGAAGTTCTTGATGGAAGCAATGATTCAGCAAATGCAATTTGGTTGAATTTGGAAGAAATTACTGCAGACAATGCCTCGCCTTTAGTATTAAAAGTGAAGGCAGAGTTACGAGGATTTCCAGAATTAGAACTGACAAGTTATAGGAATTGGAAGGTGAAATAGAGGGATAATGGAACTATTTAAAACCTGGAAGAAAAATATGGTTCTCTATGGTCTTAAATCTCAAATTGGAACTGTATACCGAAACAGTGATGGGACAACAAGTTTTTATGATATTGGGAATTTTCTATACCTAGCAGGGGAGCTAAATTCTAGATTTTGGGAAGATTTTATTAGGCAATATGGTTTAGATTATAAGATTATTATTTCAGAAGACACTAAGTGGCAAGATTTTATGCGTCGACAAGTTGGGTTAATTTCTTTTACTCGCTATTCTTTTAAGGATAAGGCAAATTTTCAAGTTGAATTTCTAAATGATCTAGTTAGTCAGTTAGAGAAAGGTTACAATATTGTACCTATTGATAATCATATTTATAACTGCCTTTCTGAGGATGAATGGTCACAAGATTTACAGGGAGATTTTGAGTCCTACCAGAATTTTACTTTAAAAGGTGGATTTGGCTTTGTGATTGTTAAAAATAAAGAACTGATTGCTGGGATTTCCTCAGGGTTAGTTTACCAAGGAGCAGTTGAAGTGGAAGTTGCAACTAGACCAAACGAACAAGGAAATGGATTTGCTAAAAAGCTTGGTGCTACAATGATTCTAGAGAGTTTAAATAGAGATACGTTTCCACTTTGGGATGCTCATAACGTGGCTTCTAAAAAAGTAGCAGAATTTTTAGGATATGAGTTAGTTGGACCTTATGAAGCTTTTGAACTAGAGGAAAGTGTCGTATAATGATATCTGATATTGTATCTTTTAAGACGAGGTGAAAGATGAGAAATCAACTGTCTCTTAGTGGCGAAAAAATTGTTGAAAAAGTTTATCCCCATTTATTGCACCACGTCGGCTTGATTCGTGGGGAATACTTGCTAAGAGAGCTCAATCAAAACATACTATTACCAAATTGTCAGCAATTTGTAAAAGATTATCTAAGCTCAATTTGCTCCTTATACTCAGATGAGGATGTATGGTATCGCTTTTCAGAGTTAACAAATGCAGAAGCAAATATTCTAGATGGGACTAAAGAGTATTTTGACGAACGCCACCCCTTATTTGGATACAGAGGTATCAGGCGTTTGTTGGCGTGTCCAGATGAATTTCAGGCTGAGACAAATGTCGTTACAGAAGTCTATCAAACTAATCCCAATCTGTCTGTTATTTTTCCTTTTGTCAATGATGCCGAACAGTTAAAACAAGCTATTAGAGTATTGCGCCAGCATGGTTTTACTGGAAAAGTTGGAACAATGATTGAATTACCGTCAGCTTATTTTGACTTAGACAGGATACTGGAAACAGGTATTTCAAAGATTGTAGTGGGAATGAATGATTTAACTTCTTTTGTTTTTGCCACTGTGAGAAATAGTCAATGGCATGATATGGAAAGTCCCATTATGTTAGAAATGCTGAGACAGATGCAGGATAAAGCAAGGATGAAAAAGATAGATTTCGCTGTAGCAGGTTATCTGAATCCTTCTTTCATACAAAAAATGAATCAGATGGGTATCGAATGTATTCTCCATTACAGCTCTATTCCAGAGATTTTTGATTTAGAAATTGACCATCCAGACCATCTTAAACATATAAAAGAAGAAAGTAAAAAATTACAAAGGAGAACTCATGACACCTCAAGAAATGTGGAATAAATACAAGCAAATGAACCCCTCTATCGGTGATGAAATCGATGCCTGGGCTTTTGGAGTAGAGGCAGATCTCTTGGCTGACTTGGTTCTAAGAGGCGAAAAAACAGCAACCGCCTCTGCCTACGACCTCTACGCAGTGGAGGACGAACCCCTTCCACAAGAAGGGACTTTCGATATCATTTTAGACAGTCAAAACCAGGCTATCTGCATTGTCGAAATTACCAAGGTTTCCGTTCATCCCTTCCATCAAGTGTCTGCTGAGCATGCCTATAAGGAAGGTGAGGGAGACAAATCTCTGGCCTATTGGCGTCAGGTTCATGAGGAGTTTTTCACGGAGTGGCTGGAGGAAGCAGGTCTGACGTTTACACCTGACAGCAAGGTGGTTTTAGAAGAATTTCGCAAGGTTTATCCATTATAGATATGCTCTCCTTTTTGGAGAGTTTTTTTGGTTCGGATCTAATTTTCCAAAAGGGCTAAAAAATGGTATAATGTAAGCGATATTGTACAGAAAAGAGAATGTCTATGCCAAATTATGCCATTATTTTAGCAGCGGGAAAAGGTACCCGTATGAAATCAGATTTGCCGAAGGTTCTACACAAGGTTGCTGGGATCTCTATGTTGGAACATGTTTTCCGTAGTGTTGGAGCCATCTCACCCGAAAAGACTGTAACGGTTGTGGGCCACAAGGCTGAATTGGTGGAGCAAGTGTTAGCGGGACAAACAGAGTTTGTCAAACAAACTGAACAATTGGGAACTGGTCATGCAGTTATGATGGCAGAGCCAGTCTTGGAAGCTCTTGAAGGCCACACCCTTGTCATCGCAGGGGATACACCTTTGATTACGGGTGAAAGCCTCAAACACTTGATCGATTTTCATATCAACCACAAAAATGTGGCAACGATTTTAACAGCCGAAGCAGTGAATCCATTTGGTTATGGTCGGATTGTCCGTAATGACAATGCGGAAGTGCTTCGAATCGTCGAGCAAAAAGATGCGACAGAATATGAACAACAAATCAAGGAAATCAATACAGGGACTTATGTCTTTGACAATGCGCGTCTCTTTGAAGCTTTAAAGAATATCAATACTAACAATGCCCAAGGAGAATACTATATCACGGATGTCATCGGAATTTTCCGAGAAGCAGGTGAAAAAGTTGGGGCTTATACTCTCAAAGACTTTGATGAAAGTCTTGGGGTTAATGACCGCGTAGCTCTTGCGACAGCAGAAGGCATCATGCGTCGTCGCATTAACCAAGTCCACATGGTTAATGGAGTGAGCTTTGTTAATCCAGACGCGGCCTATATCGATATCGATGTCGAAATCGCCCCAGAGGTACAAATTGAAGCCAATGTCACCCTAAAAGGACACACAAAAATTGGGGCTGAAACAGTCTTAACTAATGGAACCTATGTCGTGGACAGTGAGATTGGTGCAGGTGCTGTTATTACCAACTCTATGATTGAAGAAAGCACCGTAGCCGATGGCGTGACAGTAGGACCTTACGCCCATATTCGTCCAGGATCTAGCCTTGCAAAAGATGTCCATATCGGAAACTTTGTCGAAGTCAAAGGTTCGTCTATCGGCGAAAATACCAAAGCGGGCCATTTGACCTATATTGGTAACTGCCAAGTCGGCAGCAACGTCAACTTTGGTGCAGGAACCATCACTGTCAACTATGATGGGAAGAATAAATACAAGACCCTTATTGGAAATAATGTCTTTATTGGCTCAAATTCGACCATCATTGCACCAGTTGAATTAGGCGACAATTCCTTAGTCGGTGCTGGATCTACCATTACCAAGGATGTGCCAGCTGATGCGATTGCGATCGGTCGTGGCCGTCAAGTGAATAAGGATGAGTACGCTACTCGCCTTCCTCACCATCCTAAAAATAAATAGGAGATTTTCATGCAATTTGAAGAAAAAACCATTGATCGCAAGGAGATTTACCAAGGACCGATTTTCCAAGTAGTCACAGATCAAGTGGAACTGCCAGATGGGAAAGGTCAAGCACAGCGTGATTTGATTTTTCATAATGGAGCAGTAGCGGTTTTACCGATCACAGATGAGGGCAAGACCATTTTGGTCAAGCAGTACCGCAAGGCGATCGAGAGAACTTCTGTAGAGATCCCAGCAGGCAAGTTGGAAAAGGGTGAAAATGCGGATCCTCAAGCAGCTGCTCTGCGTGAATTGGAAGAAGAAATTGGTTACACAGCGGATTTAGAGTTGTTGTATGATTTTTATTCAGCCATTGGATTTTGTAACGAGCGGATCAAACTCTATCTTGCGACCAATTTGAAAAAAGTGGAAAATCCTCGCCCTCAAGATGCAGATGAGACTTTGGAGCTCTTTGAGGTGACTTTAGCAGAAGCTGAGGAGCTGATACAAACGGGTGATATCTGCGATGCCAAAACCATTATGGCAATTCAATACTGGAAACACCTACAAAACAAATAAAGAATAGAGGAGAAACCGATGGGCAAACCTTTATTAACAGATGAAATGATTGAGCGGGCAAACCGGGGAGAAGCGATCTCTGGTCCCCCGCTCTTTGATGAGGAAGAGACAAAAATTCTCCCGACAGGAAACAGAGGCTTTGGTTATGAACGGCCGGTGACCTCAAGAGAAGGCGATGGTGGACGAGGAACCTCCTATCCTCAGGAGACTATTCCGATCAGAGTCCAACCTACAGTGACCAAGAGCCGTCGGATTGAAAACCAAAAGGATGAGGTTTTTCAATCAAAATTAAATAAGATTTTATTTTGGGTCATCTTGCTCCTCATCTTGTTAATTCTTGCAATCTGGCGCCTATAGGGAGCGTCTACCAAAGGAGTGACGATTATGAAAATTGGAATCATTGCGGCCATGCCACAAGAGTTAAAAATCTTAGTGGAAGCTTTGCAGAACGGAGAGAAACACCTTCGCTTAGGAAAAGTCTACTATACAGGATCGATTGGTCGCCATGAAGTGGTCTTGGTTGAAAGTGGTATCGGCAAGGTCATGTCAGCCATGAGTGTGGCTGTATTGGCCAATGATTTTAAGGTGGAAGCCATTATTAACACGGGTTCTGCAGGTGCCGTTGCACCAGGGATGACTGTTGGAGATATTGTCCTTGCAGACAAATTGGCCTACCATGATGTCGATGTGACAGCCTTTGGCTATAAGTATGGTCAAATGGCAGGTCAACCACTTTACTTTGAATCCAGCCGCTATTTTGTATCAGAGATGAAAAAAGTTCTGGAAGAAGAGGCTGCAACCACACATGTTGGCTTGATTACAACAGGAGATAGCTTTATCGCGAGTGAAGAAAAAGTCGCAGCAATTCGGGAACATTTCCCAGAAGTATTGGCAGTTGAGATGGAAGGAGCAGCTATTGCCCAAGCCGCTCATGCAGCTGGGCGTCCTTTCATGGTCATTCGAGCTATGAGTGATACGGCAGATCACGTAGCCAATATCTCTTTTGATGAATTTATCGTAGAGGCTGGCGAACGCTCTGCTCAAACATTGATTTCTTTCTTGAAGAGATTGGTGTAAAACAAACAATAGAGTTAAGGCGCCTCTAATATAAATAGGAAGTGGGACAGAATGAATATCATTTAAAATTCATTCTGTCCTACTTCCTTTTCTGAAGCTGATTCCTTCAGAAATAGATGGACTTCATGCTATAATAAAGTCTAGTAATACAAAGGAGACGTTATGGTTTTATCAAAAAAACGGGCACGACATGTGATTGAAGAAATTATCGCCCTCTTTCCAGATGCTCAGCCAAGTCTGGATTTTCGCAACCATTTTGAATTATTAGTAGCGGTCATGCTCTCTGCTCAGACGACGGACGCAGCGGTCAATAAGGCAACGCCCGCTTTGTTTGAAGCTTTCCCAACTCCTCAAGACATGACGGTCGCCAGTGAAGCCGACATTGCCAAGCATATTTCCAAATTAGGCCTCTATCGCAATAAGGCTAAGTTTCTCAAAAAATGTGCCCAACAATTGTTGGATAACTTTGATGGCCAAGTCCCTCAGACGCGTGAAGAATTAGAGAGCCTAGCTGGAGTGGGACGCAAGACAGCCAATGTGGTCATGAGTGTAGGATTTGGCATTCCTGCCTTTGCCGTTGATACCCATGTAGAGCGGATCTGCAAGCACCATGACATTGTCAAGAAGTCGGCTACGCCGTTAGAAGTGGAAAAACGAGTCATGGATGTTCTTCCCCCTGAGCGCTGGCTCCCAGCTCACCAGGCCATGATCTATTTTGGACGGGCTATTTGCCATCCAAAAAATCCTGAATGTGATCACTATCCGCAATTGTATAACTTTAAAGACAGTTAAAAAGCGAGGTCTAATGACTTCGCTTTTATTTGATAGGGAAGAAAGTAAGTAAGAGCCAAGAAATCAGTAGAGTAATAGCGCCAATTCCAAGGACAAATAGAATAGGAATGAGGATTCTTTGGTAGGGATCTTTACCCCTTTCTTCAGCTTCTTCAATCTCGCTCAGACTGCGTCCTTGTTCATAGGCGACAAGCTGGCGATAAGTACGAAGATTATGCTTTTTCTTGAATTTTTCAATGCGTAGGGCGTAGAATATACCGACAGCAAGAATCAAGCAACTAATAGCGATGCCGTATCCATCCAAATAAAGAATGAGGGGAGTGCTGATGATAGGACTGCCAATTAGTAGTAAGCTAAAGACCACTTCATCTTTTTGATAGCGCATAAATTCTTGGTCGTGAATAATTTGTTTCATGGTTTCCAAATCTCCTTTGACTAGTTTGTCCAATGACACTTCAAAGACCTTGCTTAGTAAGAGCAGGTTTTGAATATCAGGATAGGTTGCGCCGCGTTCCCAGTTGGAAATGGATTGACGGCTGACAAAGATGATTTCAGCCAAATCATCTTGAGATAAATTTTTCTCTTTACGATAGTGCTGGATCTGCTTTCCGACTTGCATAAGATTTCCTCGCTTTCTGATTTTATTCTACTCAATTATACAAAAAATGACTATCAAAGTTCTTTGACATGTTGATTTCATAGGCTTTAGCAACTGTTTTTGACTATAGATTTACAAGCCTGTCAATGGATAGTTACCTACTGAAAAAGAGGCCAAGAGCCTCCTTTTTCTTATTCACTAAATCTTAAAAAATAACCATCTGGATCCAAAATCGCAAATTCATGGGGATAGATAAAGTTATCTCCCACTCGAAATTCTCTTTTTGTCAGCGGACGATGGATGGGATAGTCAGCTTCCAGCAGTTTTTGATGGAGCTGTGGGACATCTTCAATGCCAAAGGAAATATTGATACCGCGACCGAAAGGATAGGTCAGTTGGGCTAATTCTTCCTCCTTGCCTTCTTCTAGCATTAGCTGACAGTCTTCAAGGGAAAGGAAGAGAAATTTTTCCTCTGGACGCTCGTATTGGACAGAGAATCCCAACAAGTCGCAGTAGAAGCGACGCGATTTCTCAATATCCGATACGACAAATTCAGGGATGACAGCTTGATAGTCCATTGTTTTCTCCTTAAAGATCAATCTCCATGACAATTGGTGTATGGTCTTGACGGGCACCGGAGTCAATCATAGCTGATTTAGTCACTTTGTCCACAATGCGGTTAGAAGTGAGCCAGTAGTCAATTCTCCAGCCTGTGTTGTTGATTTTAGATGTCTTGCTACGTTGTGCCCACCAAGTATATTGATCTGGAAGGTCCCCATGCAAGTGGCGGAAGGTATCAGTGAACCCTTTGGCTAGCAAGTTAGTGAAGCCAGCACGCTCTTCATCGGTAAAGCCTGGGGAACGACGGTTGCTGGCTGGATTGGCCAAGTCGATTTCCTTGTGGGCTACGTTGTAGTCTCCTGTTGCCAGAACTGGCTTTTGCTGGTCTAGTTCTGCCAAGTAGTCTGCATATTTGGCATCCCAGATTTGGCGTTCTTCCAAGCGTTTGAGCCCATCTCCAGCATTCGGAGTATAGACCTGGGTCACAAAGAAGTCATCAAATTCAAGGGTAATAATCCGACCTTCGACGTCCATGGTAGAAGGAGCACCGATTTCTGGGAAGGTTACGGTCGGTTTCAATTCTTTTTTGTAGAGGAACATGGTTCCTGCGTAGCCTTTACGGGCTGGTTCCACAGAGGACCGCCATGTATTTTCATATCCAGGGAAAAGTTCTGCTAAGACCTCCAAGTGTTTTTTTGTTGGTCCTTTAGCAGATAATTTTGTTTCCTGAATGGCAATGATATCCGCATCCTCTGCAACCAAGGTGAGGAGGACGTCTTGAGAGAGTTTTGCGCGTGCAGAGTCACTCGTCAAGGCGGCATTCAATGAGTCAATATTCCATGAGATCAGTTTCATATCGTTTCCTTTACTAACTTTTTCGATGTTTCTATTATACCAAAAAATCTCCTATCACTTGTCTCCTGTGATTTGAGGAAGGAGCTATTTTGCAGTCAAGAGCTATGCCTCCCGCATATGCATAAAACAATGCTTGCCGAGGAGTTCAGAATGACGATTATTTTATCTGGTCTAGCGACTCGTGTCTGGATGAAATGTGCTATAATGGAAGTTGAGTTTAAAATAGAAATATTCCTCAGATTCCCTTTAAAGTTATCCTATTTTTATGTCTTGTTAGGGACTGGGACTGAGAATCACAGTGAAAGGAGAGGTATGGCGCAAAAATCTAAACGTTCAAAAAAAGCGAATGCTAAGGTGAGAAAATTTGATAATCGGTGGATTACTAGACGACTTTATTTGTTATTCAGTATAGTCTGTACCCTCTTTTTGATTTTAATTGCTCGACTAGGGTATATGCAGATTACTCATCAAGGCTTTTATACACAAAAATTGGCAAAAGCTACCAAAAAACACTTAACAAGAGGGAGTCTCCGGGGACAGATTTATGATGCTTCTGGTCAGCCTCTGGTAGAAAATGTTGACAAGAAGGTCTTGTCTTTTACCCGAAGCAATAAGTTTACTGCAGAAGAAATGCGTCAAACAGCTCAGCTTCTTCTGAATTATGTAAGTGTTTCGAATCCCCAAATCACCAAGCGTCAAGAGATCGACTTTTATCTCGCAAATTCGGAAGTCTATAAAGAGGTAGTGGACAAGTTGCCCAAAGACGAACGAATCGATACGGACGGCAACCCACTTCCAGAAGCAACTATCTATCAGCATGCTGTTGATAGTATTGAGACTGAAAAATTAGGCTATACAGAAGAAGAAAAGAAGGCCATCTATCTATTTAGCCAAATGAATGCCGTTGAAAACTTTGCTAGTGCTACGATTGTGACCGATCCAATGTCCGATGAGCAGGTAACGACGGTCAAAGATCATTTAAAAGAATTTCCAGGATTTGAAGTGATTACGAGTTGGGATCGAAAAGTGGTTGATAGTCCCTTGGCTTCCATCGTTGGTAGTGTGTCGACAGAGCAAGCCGGTCTTCCAGCTGAAGAAGTGGATGATTATTTGGAAAAAGGCTATGCCTTAAATGATCGCGTCGGAACTTCTTATTTAGAAAAACAATATGAGTCTGTTCTCCAAGGAGAACGGGTTGAAAAAGAAATCCATTTGGATAAGAATGGCAATGTCGAAAAGATCGAAACCCTCTCCAAAGGAAGCAAAGGGAACAATATCAAGCTTTCCATTGATTTGGATTTCCAAAGAGGAGTGGAAGACATCTTGAAGAAGTCCTTCCAGGCAGAATTGGCCGCTGGCAACGCCACCTACTCAGAAGGTGTCTATGCTGTTGCCTTAGATCCAAAAACGGGTAGAATCCTTGCGATGGCGGGGATGAAACATGAAGCTGGTTCGCAAGATCTGACCCCTGATGCTTTAGGGACAGTGACCAATGTCTTTGTTCCAGGATCGGTTGTGAAAGCAGCGACTTTGACAGCAGGATGGGAAAATGGAGTGATTTCTGGGAACCAAGTCCTATTGGATCAACCAATCTCCTTTTCTGGTTCAGCTCCTATCACTTCATGGTTCACCCAGTTTGGAAGCCAAGAAATCAATGCGGTCCAAGCGTTGGAATATTCTTCCAACACCTATATGGTGCAGATTGCCCTTAATTTGATGGGCCAACCCTATCAGCCAAACATGAGTTTGAAGACAGATCAATTGGATCCAGCTATGAACAAATTGCGTTCGACCTTTGCCTCTTATGGTCTGGGAACAGAGACGGGAATTGACCTTCCGAATGAATCAACGGGCTATGTTCCCAAAGAGTTCACGATTGGTAATTACCTAACAGACGCCTTTGGTCAGTTTGATAACTATACACCTATGCAGTTGGCTCAATATGTTGCAACCATTGCCAACGATGGGAAACGCGTGGCGCCACACCTGGTCCAAGGAATTTATGAGAATGATGCCAAGGGAGGTTTGGGCCCTCTGAAAGAAGAGATTGCAACAAGAGAACTCAATCAAGTAGCTCTAACACCCGAAAATCTAGCTATCATTAAACAAGGTTTTTATCAGGTGGTATACGGAACCAGTGGCTTAACAACTGGTAAAACCATCGGAGAAGGAGCTGCCGTTCCAATCAGTGCGAAGACCGGGACTGCAGAAACATTTGTAAATGGTGGGACCCCTGCTGTAAATACCAATGTCATCGCCTATGCCCCATCTGAAAATCCTCAGATTGCGGTGGCAGTCGTCTTCCCTCACAATACTAATCTCCAAGCGACTGTTAGTCACAGTATTACCAGAGAGATTATCAATCTCTACCAGCAAAAACATCCTATGAATTAGAAAGGAAGCTATGCTCTATCCAACACCTATCGCAAAATTAATTGAAAGTTATTCGAAGCTCCCTGGTATTGGGATCAAAACAGCAACTCGTCTGGCCTTTTATACCATCGGAATGAGTGATGACGATGTCAATGAGTTTGCCAAGAATCTCTTGTCAGCAAAGCGGGAATTAAGCTATTGTTCCATCTGTGGGAATCTAACAGATGAAGAAGAGTGTGCCATTTGTCGAGACGAGACGCGCGATCCATCGACCATCTTAGTGGTAGAAGATAGTCGAGATGTGTCAGCCATGGAGAATATTCAGGAGTACCACGGTCGCTACCATGTCCTTCATGGCTTGATTTCGCCCATGAATGGGGTCGGACCAGATGATATTAACCTCAAGTCCTTGATCACACGATTAATGGATCATGAGGTCCAAGAAGTAATTGTGGCGACCAATGCAACCGCGGATGGGGAAGCAACTTCTATGTATATCTCTCGCGTCCTCAAACCAGCTGGCATCAAAGTGACCCGCCTAGCACGTGGATTAGCTGTCGGAGCCGATATCGAATATGCGGACGAAGTGACCCTTCTTCGAGCTATTGAAAATCGAACCGAGTTATAAGCGGTTACAGAAACTGGAGGAACCCCTCCGGTTTTTTGTTTTTTAGGTGTTCTCTCTCGTTTTCTTTCTTTTTAAAGTGTGGTATACTAGAGGGACGAACTTGGTTGTGAGGAGTGCTTCTGACAAGTCAATCAGAAAGCACAAAATTAAAAAAAGGATTAGGACCAAACAATGGCAAAAGAAAAAATTGTACTTCTTTATGGTGGCCGTAGCGCAGAGCGCGAAGTGTCTGTACTTTCAGCTGAAAGCGTCATGCGGGCGATTAATTATGACAAGTATTCTGTTGAGACCTATTTCATTACTCAGGCGGGAGACTTCATCAAGACCCAAACCTTTGAAGAGAAGCCTGCTGAAACAGAACGCTTGATGACCAACGAGACCATTGATTGGGAAGCTAAAGTATCTCCGAGCAGTATCTACCAAGAAGGAGCGGTTGTCTTTCCAGTCCTTCACGGACCAATGGGAGAAGATGGATCGGTTCAAGGTTTCCTAGAAGTCTTGAAACTTCCATATGTGGGATGTGATATCCTTTCTTCTAGTGTGGCGATGGACAAGATTACCACCAAACGGGTCCTAGAATCTGCAGGGATTCCACAAGTTCCTTATGTGGCTGTTCTTGAAGGAGATGACCTAGAAGCTAAAATTGCTTTAATAGAAACAGAATTGACCTATCCGGTCTTTACTAAGCCTTCTAATATGGGCTCTAGTGTCGGGATTTCAAAAGCAGAGAACCAGGCAGAACTTCGTCAATCTTTGGAATTGGCCTTTAAATATGATAGCCGTGTTCTGGTTGAGCAAGGGGTTGTGGCGCGCGAAATTGAAGTGGGGTTGTTGGGTAACTACGATGTCAAGAGCACCCTCCCTGGTGAGGTGGTCAAAGATGTAGCCTTCTATGACTACGAAGCCAAATATATCGATAATAAGATTACGATGGCGATTCCGGCTGAAATTCCTGCAGAAGTTGCTGCGACCATGCGTCAGAATGCCGAATTGGCCTTCCGTGCCATTGGTGGGAAAGGTCTCTCCCGTTGTGATTTCTTCTACACAGAGGATGAGGGCATCTACTTGAATGAGCTCAATACCATGCCTGGCTTTACCCAATGGTCTATGTATCCCTTGTTGTGGGACAACATGGGCTTGTCCTATCCTGATTTGATCGAGCGTTTGGTCGAGTTGGCAAAAGCAACTTTCGAAAAACGCGAAGCACACTTACTGTAAGAATCTGTTCCTAGCGGGAGTGGGAGATGAAGTCAACTCATAGAGGAGTCGCTTTTCTTCCTGCTCCCCCTTTTTAGAGGAGAATACCATGAATGTAACCTTGCACGAAGTAGCAGGTGTCCTGGCTGCTCGCAATGATATCAGTCAATTTGAAGATGTAGACTTTACCAAGCCTGAATTTGATAGCCGTTTGATTGGGCCTGGAGACCTTTTTGTCCCTCTTAAGGGGGCGCGTGATGGGCATGATTTCATCAAGACGGCCTTTGAAAATGGGGCTGTAGCGACCTTGTCTGAAAAAGAAGTAGAAGGCCACCCTTATTTGTTGGTAGATGATGTTCTAGCGGCCTTTCAAAAATTAGCCCAATATGTGTTGGAGAAGAGTCAAGTAGATGTCTTGGCGGTCACCGGTTCAAACGGTAAGACAACGACCAAAGATATGTTGGCTCAATTGCTGTCAACTACCTACAAAACCTATAAAACACAAGGGAACTACAATAACGAAATTGGCCTTCCTTATACGGTTCTCCATATGCCAGAAGGGACAGAGAAGCTTGTCCTTGAAATGGGGCAGGACCATCTGGGAGATATCCATCTTCTCTCAGAAATTGCGCATCCAAAGGCAGCAATCGTGACCCTTATTGGGGAAGCTCACCTGGAGTTTTTCAAAGATCGCAAAGAAATCGCTAAAGGAAAATTGCAAATTGCGGATGGGATGCCAGCTGGTGGCTTGCTTCTAGTGCCGGCCGATCCCATTGTCGAGGATTTTTTACCGAGCCAACAAGAGCTTGTGCGCTTTGGTGAAGGAGCAGACATCAGCATTACCAAGTTGGAGGAACGCAAGGACAGCCTAACCTTTGAAGCGAACTTCTTATCAGATGCTGTTGACTTACCTGTCACAGGTAAATACAATGCGACCAATGCCATGATTGCGGCCTATGTTGCCTTGAAAGAAGGAATCAGTGAAGAAGCCATCCGTGCAAGCTTTAAAGGCCTAGAACTTACTAAGAACCGCACAGAATGGAAGAAGGCAGGTAACGGAGCGGATATCCTATCCGATGTCTACAATGCCAATCCGACGGCTATGCGCTTAATTTTAGAAACCTTCTCGACTATTCCTGCCAATTCAAATGGCCGCAAGCTAGCGGTCTTGGCAGATATGAAAGAACTCGGGGAGCAATCCATTGATCTGCACAACCAAATGATTCTCAGCCTGTCACCGGATGTCTTGGATACCGTTATTTTCTACGGTCAAGACATTGCGGGCTTGGCTCAATTAGCGAGCCAGATGTTCCCACTCGGACATGTCTATTATTTCAAAAAGACCGCTGAGGAAGACCAGTTTGAGGACCTGGTCAAACAAGTCAAGGAAAGCTTAAAAGAGCTGGACCAAATCCTCATCAAGGGAAGCAATTCTATGAATCTAGCCAAATTGGTAGAGGAGTTGGAGAATGGCGAGTAATAATGTGCTAAAGAACATTCAGCGCTTGATTTCAATCACCAACACAGGCTTAGCGTTCTCAAAAGATCCATTTGATCAAGAGCGCTATCAGGATATTCGTGACATTTTACAGGATCTCGTCAGAGAAGCGACTGATTTGAATTCACAAGAATTATCGGATTTGTTTCGACCGACAAACTATTATGACACCCCCTTAATTGATGTTAGGGCTTGGATTGTCAAAGATGGAAAACTTTGTCTGGTGAAAGGTCAGGGAGAAGAGACCTGGGCTTTGCCGGGTGGTTTTGGTGAGGTTGGCTATTCTCCTAAAGAAAATATTTTAAAGGAAATCCAAGAAGAAACGGGCTATGTAGCACGTGTCAATCGGTTGTTGGCAGTATTTGATACCAATCGCTACCAATTGCAAAGTCGCCAATATGTGAAATTGGTATTTGAATGTGAATTGCTGGATGGAAGTTTTCAACAGAATCAGGAAATTTCCGACCTTGCCTTTTTTGAGAGAGAAAAAATACCTGCTCTTTCTACCAAGCGCAATACAGAAGAACAATTGAACTTCCTTTGGGAGGTCTATGATGGGAAACGAGATTTGTATTGTGATTAAAAACGATCTATAAATTAAAGGAATGTGAAAATGACACTTTGGGATTTATTGTTTACAAACCAAAAATCAGCCCCGCCTGGGTTTGGTCTCTGGTATTTCATTCTGCCGGCCTCTTTGTTGGTGGTTGGTTACTTTTCCATCAGATATGCACAGTCCAAAAGCTACCAACGCTTTTGGTATTGGGCACAGTTGATCCAAGTCCTGACCATCAATGCTTGGTATATTCTCGCCCACATGCCTTTGACGGATAATTTGCCTTTTTATCATTGCCGCTTGGCCATGTTGGTGATTCTCTTTGCCCCTAAAGGGACCTATATCAAGCAATATTTTGCTCTCTTGGGAGTTTTAGGATCGATTGCGGCCTTGGTGTATCCGGCCTTTGATCCTTTCCCATTCCCTCATATCACTGTGTTGAATCTGATTTTTAGTCACTGGGCCTTGCTTGCCAATAGTTTGATTTACCTACAGGATCATTATCAATCTGAAAAACAAGACAGCTTGAGAATTTTCAAGATCACTTTTGGCATGAATGCCTTGATTTTCTTGATAAATGTTTTGACGAAAGGAGATTATGGCTTCTTACGGCGTCCACCAATCATTGGCGACCACGGTGCTCTCTTAAACTACCTCTTGGTTAGCTTTGTGATGGTGGCTGGAATTTTCTTAGTCAACCAACGTTATAAGTACAAATACAAGATGGTTGAAGAGACTGTCGGTTCGCATTCGGAATAGAAATTAGATGAGCTGAGGTAAGGAAGACATGACTCTTTGGGATTTATTTTTCACCAGTCAACCAACGGCTCCTCCTCAATTGGGGGCTTGGTATTTCTTGTTGCCGACATCATTGGTAGTGGTGGGTCTTCTGTCTATTCGATTTGCCTCTTCCAAAGGCTATCAAAACTTTTGGTATTGGGGGCAGTTGATCCAGTTGCTGATTATCAACGCTTGGTATATTGCAGCATGCTTGCCTTTTTCAGAGAGCCTACCCTTCTATCATAGCCGGATGGCCATGTGGATCATTCTCTTGGCTCCTAAGGGAAGTTTCAAGCAGTATTTTGCCCTGATAGGAGTCTTTGGCTCTATCATGGCTTTGGTTCATCCCGTCTTTTATCCCTATCCTTTTCCTCACGTATCCTCGATCAACAATGTCTTTGGGCACTGGGCCCTCTTGGCCAATTGCTTGATCTATCTGGTTCAATCCTACCAGGTGGAAGCAAGGGATGCCTGGAAAATCTGTCAGATGACTTTTGGGGTTAATGCTATTATTCAGCTCGCTAATCTTGTAACAGGTGGAAATTATGGCTTTATGCGTCGCCCTCCTGTACTTGGTGATCATGGACTTGTGCTCAACTATTTGATCGTGACCATCCTGATGACAGGAACCCTTATCCTGATCAATGTGATCGTTAAGTCCAGTAAGAAAAAGAACATCTGAATCCGCTTAATAAGGAGATCGTATGCATCATTTTTTCACAACTGAATCCACTGCACCACCTGTTATCCCGCTCCTTTGGTATGGGGTCATGGTTCTTTTAATCCTAATGGCAGTTTGGGCTTCATTACGTTACTATCAAAATGAACAATTTCGAAAAATCTTTCGAAACTTACAAATATTTCAATTGATCTGTCTCTATATCTGGTATTTTGCTTTTCAACTTCCCTGGTCCAATAGTTTACCCTTGTACCATTGCCGTTTGGCCATGTTTGCTGTCTTGTTGTTGCCAGACCGATGGAAGAGCAAGCAGTTCTTTGCCTTGATGGGAGTCAGTGGGGCGATCTTTGCCTTGGGTTATCCGGTCTTTGATCCCTATACCTTCCCTCATATTACGAGCTTTTCTTTTCTCTTAGGGCATTACTGTCTCTTGGTTAATTCCTTGATTTATCTCTTGAGATGCTATGATTCGAGCCTCTTAAAAAATCGAGAAATTGTTCTTTATACCTTCTTCCTTGATATGTTTCTAGTTGGTGTCAACCAAGTCACTGGAGGAAATTATGGACTTATGGCCCGACCACCGATTATCAAAGGGGACAGCCTCCTGGTGAATTATGTCGTGGTTTCCAGCATCCTAGCAGCAGCCTTGCTTCTCTTTAATGTATTTTTCAGTCGCAGAAGAGAGCGGGTTAAAGTAAGTAATTCAATATAATTGAAGAAGACTAGAATCGTATGATTTTAGTCTTCCTTTTTGATTTCAAAGAAGAATCATCGTTGAAAAAAGTGCCTATTTTCGCTATAATAGGACAGATAGAGAAATTGAGGAGAAATCCGATGTAGAGATGAATTTGTAAACTTGTCAGAAAATAAGAAGAGAAAGAAATAGGAACATGAACGTACAAGAAGAAATTAAAAAACGCCGTACCTTTGCCATCATCTCCCACCCGGATGCTGGTAAAACGACGATTACAGAGCAGTTGCTCTACTTTGGGGGAGAGATTCGGGAAGCTGGTACTGTAAAAGGAAAGAAAACAGGAAACTTTGCCAAGTCTGACTGGATGGATATCGAGAAGCAACGTGGGATTTCGGTAACCTCATCTGTCATGCAGTTTGACTACGATGGGAAACGGGTCAACATCCTTGATACACCGGGGCACGAGGACTTTTCAGAAGATACTTATCGGACCTTGATGGCAGTGGATGCTGCGGTCATGGTGGTGGACTCTGCCAAGGGTATCGAGGCTCAAACCAAGAAATTATTTGAGGTTGTCAAACACCGTGGCATTCCAGTCTTTACCTTTATGAACAAGCTGGACCGTGATGGTCGCGAGCCACTGGACCTCTTGCAAGAATTGGAAGAGATCTTGGGCATCGCAAGTTACCCGATGAACTGGCCGATTGGGATGGGGAAAGCCTTTGAGGGACTCTATGACCTTTATAACCAACGTTTGGAACTCTATAAAGGAGACGAACGCTTTGCGAGTCTAGAAGACGGAGACAAGCTTTTTGCTAACAATCCATTCTTTGAGCAAGTGAAAGATGACATCGAACTCTTGCAAGAAGCTGGAAATGAATTCTCAGAAGAAGCCATCCTTGCGGGTGAATTAACACCAGTCTTCTTCGGATCAGCTTTGACGAACTTTGGGGTACAAACTTTCTTAGAAACTTTCCTCAAGTTTGCTCCAGAACCACATGGCCACAAGAAGACTGACGGAGAGCTTGTTGATCCATATGACAAGGATTTCTCAGGCTTTGTCTTTAAAATCCAAGCCAATATGGACCCTCGTCACCGTGACCGCATCGCCTTTGTCCGTATTGTATCGGGTGAATTTGAGCGTGGTATGAGTGTTAACCTTCCTCGTACTGGTAAGGGCGCTAAGCTTTCTAACGTCACTCAGTTTATGGCCGAAAGCCGTGAGAATGTGACCAATGCCGTAGCAGGAGACATCATAGGGGTTTACGATACTGGTACTTATCAGGTTGGAGACACGCTGACAGTTGGCAAAAACAAGTTCGAATTTGAACCACTTCCAACCTTTACCCCTGAAATCTTCATGAAGGTATCTGCTAAGAATGTCATGAAGCAAAAATCCTTCCACAAAGGGATTGAGCAATTGGTGCAAGAAGGGGCCATCCAGCTCTATACCAACTACCAAACAGGTGAATACATGTTAGGTGCTGTCGGGCAACTCCAGTTTGAAGTCTTTAAGCACCGCATGGAAAATGAGTACAATGCAGAAGTGGTCATGACCCCAATGGGTAAAAAGACCGTTCGCTGGATCAAACCAGAAGACTTAGACGAACGCATGTCTTCAAGCCGGAACATCTTGGCCAAAGACCGCTTTGACCAGCCTGTCTTCCTCTTTGAAAACGACTTTGCCCTCCGTTGGTTTGCGGACAAGTATCCAGATGTGGAGTTGGAAGAAAAGATGTAACTCAGCACCAATAATCGGAACTAAAGTCCCTAATTGTTGGACGCTAGCCACTCTTTAGGCTTACTTTGGGAATAGAATATATAAACCGAAAAAACCAGCTCAAGCGAGCTGGCTTTTTATTGTTCTGTAATAAGGAGTCTTCCCAAAAATTCTTGTAGTATAAAGAAGACAATGAGGCTAGCAATGGTTTCCCCTAAGAAGGACGAGCTATTCACAACAAGAGAATAAATGTAGGCACTTTGGCCAGCTGGAGCATAGCTTCCCCAGAAGATGACCCCTGCAATGTAGTGAATGAGGTAGCGTGCAAAACCACCCAAGACGACTCCGGCAGTAATATATGTGAGTGTCTGAACTCGTTTTTTATCTCTGATAGCCTTATCAAGGGAAGGTTTGACAATTCCACTCAGACCAATCAAGCTGAAGGCTACAAAATACTCTAAGAAACCTTGGATTGGAGTCAACCAACCACCAGCTGCTTCCCCCGTTACGACTTGCAAGAGTCCCCAGATGAATCCCCCCATGGCACCAGCCTTGACGCCCCAGCGGAAACTAAGGAGAAAGATAGGAACCATTTTAAAGGATAGAGAAATCCAAGGACCTAAGGACATGGGTTGAGTAACCAAATCCAAAATATAAGCAATGGTCGCTAAGAGAGCGACCTCAATCATTGGTCGAACCGTAGTTTTCGACATAAAAAAACCTCCTATACCAATCGTTTTGATTGGCTCATTTGTTGCCACACCAAAACGACGTCATAGAAGTTCTCTATTTCATTCTGTTTTGAGACACATCCCTACGCAGGTCCTAACCTGATCAGGTGGTAAGAGTTTAGGCAGTAACGAACACCTCTGGTATCCAAGCTAGCCAATCTCAGCAATTGCTCCTCTTGTGACTCTTACATTATACTATCTAAAAAAACTTCCTGCAACTTTTTAACTCGCAAAAAATATGGTATAGTTATAAAGATAGAAAATGTACAAATTGTGGAGGAAATAATCATGGGTATTTTTGCAGGTTTGATGGGCAATGCTTCTCAAAAAGACGTCGATAAGGTTGAAAAAGATTTAGGGGATATCCTAGTTCCAGGTGAGCAGGTAACCTTGGCTTTTAGCTTGATTCGTGACTTGATTGTCTTTACTGAGTACCGTCTCATTTTGGTGGACAAGCAAGGAATGACAGGGAAGAAAACATCTTATAAATCTCTTCCATATCGTTCTATTTCGCGTTTTTCAGTAGAAACATCTGGTCATTTTGATTTGGATGCTGAATTAAAAATTTGGGTTTCATCAGCTGTAGAACCATCAGAAACACTCCAATTTAAGAGTGATAATAGTGTCATCGAAATCCAGCAGGCTTTGGCAGCAGCTGTTTTGCGTTGATAAGTGAATGAGGACAGGACTCGTATAGTGATTTTGGATGATCGGTAGGAGCACTGGCAGATAAGGTAAAGAGGAAACGAAATGTTCGTTGAAAGAAAGTTAGGAGATGGCCGGAGTTGGATTAATATTGATTCTGACTTGATTGCGGAAACCTCCCAGTTGTATCAAAAGTATGATATCGATCAAGAAACCATTGAATATGCACTGGATAAAAATGAACGTGCTCATATGGATTATAATCGTGAAAATGGGACTGTGACCTTTATCTATAATGTATTGGATATGGAAAAGGAAAAGGAGTATTACGAAACCATTCCTATGACTTTTATTATTCAAGGGCCTCGACTAGTCACCATCAGTAACCGGGATAATGCCTATGTTATTGAAAAAATGGAGCGCTATGTCGATGCTCATGAAAGCTTATCTACCTTTAAACTTTTATTTGCTGGCCTCGAGATGATCAGCAATGCTTATTATCCGATTATTGAGCGTCTGGATAAACATAAGGACGAAATCAATCGTCTCTTGCGAAAAACTACGACCAGTAAGAACCTTTATGCTCTTTCGGACTTGGAAACGGGTATGGTCTATCTGGTATCTGCGGCCAAGCAAAATCGCATGTTGCTCGAACATATCAAGGCTCACCTGATCTATCGTCAATTAGATGATGTGGAAAAAGAACAGTTTGATGATGCCATGATTGAGGCCCGGCAGTTGGCCTCCATGACAGAGTTAAACTCTCAGGTCTTGCAGCAATTGTCTAGCTCCTACAATAATATTCTGAATAACAATCTGAATGATAATTTGACAACCTTGACCATCTTAGAAGCCCTCTTAGCGGTCTTAGCAGTTGTCACTGGTTTCTTTGGAATGAACGTTCCATTGCCCTTTACAAACGATCCCAATGCCTGGATTTATATTTCGATCGCTAGCTTCGTCTTGTGGTTGATTTTATCACGAATCTTGCGCTGGATTGCTCATAAACGATAAAAAAAGAGAGGTAGGGAAGAAATTCCTTACCTCTTTCGTATCTTGGTTATTTCAGAAAATTCTTCATTTTTAACTCTGCCTCCCCTAAGAAGAAGAGGCAGTTTTGATACAAGTGATCGACTGTACAAAATCTTCTTGGAAATAGTAGGAGTAGATTTAAAAGTACTGAGTGGATTATAAACAATTTATAATTGGATTGAATCGTTGAATCAGTTAAATGAATGAATCATTTTAATGATACTGAAATATCCTAGATACTAAATTCATTATACATATTTTTATTTTAAAAATCAAGGAAATAATCCCAAAATAAAAGGGGATTTTTTGTGAGTAAAAATTTTTAGAAAGCCTATTGTAACGCTGTTTTTGTGAGGTGCTTCAAATGAAAGAAGAGACTTTTCAGTCTTCTTTATTATTGCAAATTTAAAAAAGAAATAAATAAGGAGTTATACTAATGAACCAAAGTTGGAAAGAGTTCATTTGAAAGGGGTTACCCACTAAAAACTTTTCAACCTGTTTCGTTTTACTATCTTTTAACCCTGGTCTATGGTATACTAGATAAGTTGCAAAAAAGCAGTACTTTTCTTTAGTGGAAAAGAAGCAACACGGTCTTTCATGAAAACTGAAAGTACGTCATGACAAGAAAAGTATAAACTAAGCGCTATAGGATGGCTTCGCACCATCTTTAGAAAGAAGAAAAACATGAAATTTAATGAATTGAACTTATCTGCTGAATTGTTAGCAGAAGTTGATAAAGCAGGATTTGTAGAAGCAAGTCCTATTCAAGAACAAACTATTCCCTTGGCTCTTGAAGGAAAAGATGTTATCGGTCAAGCTCAGACTGGTACAGGGAAAACTGCAGCTTTTGGCTTGCCAACCCTTGAGAAGATCCATACAGAAGATCAGACCATTCAAGCTTTGGTCATCGCGCCAACTCGTGAACTAGCTGTGCAAAGTCAGGAAGAGCTTTTCCGCTTTGGTCGGAGCAAGGGAGTAAAAGTCCGTTCTGTTTATGGTGGTTCAAGTATCGAAAAACAAATCAAGGCTCTTAAATCAGGTGCTCATATCGTAGTTGGAACGCCTGGTCGTCTCCTAGACTTGATCAAACGCAAGGCCTTGAAATTACAAGACATTGAAACCCTCATCCTGGACGAAGCAGATGAGATGCTCAACATGGGCTTCTTGGAAGATATCGAAGCCATCATCTCACGTGTCCCAGAAAATCGTCAAACCTTACTCTTTTCAGCAACCATGCCTGAAGCTATCAAACGGATTGGTGTTCAGTTCATGAAAGACCCTGAGCATGTGAAGATTGCGGCTAAAGAGTTGACAACAGAATTGGTTGACCAGTACTATATCCGAGTTAAAGAACAAGAAAAATTTGACACCATGACTCGTCTCATGGACGTTGAGCAACCAGAACTTGCGATCGTATTTGGTCGTACCAAACGTCGTGTAGATGAATTGACTCGTGGTCTGAAGATCCGTGGCTTCCGCGCAGAAGGGATTCATGGAGACCTTGACCAAAACAAACGTCTTCGTGTCCTTCGTGATTTCAAAAATGGCAATCTGGATGTCCTCGTAGCAACAGACGTAGCGGCTCGTGGATTGGATATCTCAGGTGTAACCCATGTCTACAACTATGATATCCCACAAGACCCTGAGAGCTATGTTCACCGCATTGGCCGTACAGGTCGTGCTGGTAAGTCAGGTCAATCGATTACTTTCGTAGCACCAAATGAGATGGGCTACCTCCAAATCATTGAGAATTTGACCAAGAAACGCATGAAGGGCTTGAAACCTGCGACAGCAGAAGAAGCCTTCCAAGCTAAGAAACAGGTTGCACTCAAGAAAATTGAACGTGACTTTGCGGATGAAGCTATTCGAGGTAACTTCGACAAATTTGCAAAGGATGCTCGTAAATTGGCTGCAGAATTCAGCCCAGAAGAATTGGCCATGTACATCCTTAGCTTGACGGTTCAGGATCCAGATAGTCTTCCAGAAGTTGAAATTGCGCGTGAAAAACCATTACCATTCAAACCATCTGGTGGTGGATTTGGCGGAAAAGGCAAGTCTGGTCGCGGTGGACGCCGTGGTGATGACCGTCGAGATCGTGATCGCCGTGGCAATGGTCGTCGTGATGACTACCGAAAGGGTGGTCGTTCCAATGATCGTTTTGACAAAGAGAAGCGTT
Organism: Streptococcus sp. 1171_SSPC; assembly: GCF_001069335.1. Lineage (NCBI taxonomy): Bacteria > Bacillati > Bacillota > Bacilli > Lactobacillales > Streptococcaceae > Streptococcus > Streptococcus sp. 1171_SSPC. The sequence goes on along the minus strand of NZ_JWAK01000037.1, from coordinate 5,514 downwards.
ACCGTAAGGATCATAAAAAACCTCGCAATACGTCAAGCGAGAAGAAAACAGGCTTTGTGATTCGTAACAAAGGAGATAAATAAAAAATACAAGGGTAAACAGTTGTTTACCCTTGTATATTTATAAGGAGACCGAAATTCGTAAACAAAACGTTTGCTATCACTCTGTGGTAGCGTTACCAATTCTGTTAACATATTAAGAATACAACTTTTTATGAGCCCTGTCAACAGATTTGCTAAAAAAAATTTACTTTTTTTAAAAAAATGAACAAAAAGTTTAATTTATCTACAAAAATGATCAACAAAATAAGTGGTAAATATAGAAAAAATTGGACAAAATGTTTGTTTCTTATTGAAAATGATCACTATTATAGTATAATGAAAGCAGAAATAGGAAAGTAGGACGTCATATGAAAGAGAGTAGACATGTAGCAATCTTACAAGAGTTGGACAAAAACGAAGTAGTCTCTGTTAAGGATCTAAGCGATTTCTTGGGTGTAACCGATATGACTATTCGACGTGATTTGATGGACTTAGAGGAACAAGGATTGTTGGTTCGTGTTCATGGAGGGGCCCATCGAAAAATCAAGGATAGTCTAACAGAAGTCTCCCATACAGAAAAGAACATGTTGAACGTGGAAGAGAAAAGGGAAATTGCTCAAAAATGTGCGGCTTTGATCGATGAAGGCGATACAATTTTTATTGGAGCAGGGACCACCACAGATTTTATTGGCGATTATCTTGAAGGGAAACATGTCAGTATTGTAACCAATTCCCTACCTATTTTTGAAAAATTAAAAGATCAACCCAATTATGACATCATTTTAGTGGGAGGTCGATACAGGGTTAAGACACAGACCTTTGTAGGACAGTTTGCAAATAAGCTCTTAAAGGAAATTAAGGTTTCGAAAGCCTTTATTGGGGTAAATGGAATTGATGGTCATACAGCAATGACTGCAAACGAAGAAGAAGGAAACGGCAATAAAATTATTCTTAACAATGCCATTGAAAAGTATGTAGTAGCAGATAACAGTAAGTTTGATAGCTATTCTTTTTATGCTTTTTACCGTCTAGATGATTTAGATGCGGTGATTACCGATCATTCTATCTCTAAAAAAGTACGAGAAAAATACAATTCTTATACAAAAATTTTGTAAAAATTAGAAAATAAACAGCTAAAAGACCAGGATTCAAGCAGATTCTGGTCTTTTTTATATCCTTTAATAGGGGAGGGGTTATAAATAAATCTATAAAAAACAAACAAAAAAGAACAAAAAATTACATATTGTAATTGACAGCGCATTCATATAGTGATATACTTATCATGTAATTAAAAGATATTTTAAAAGTGGAAGGGGTGAAAAGATGGGATTAAATCAACTGTTTAATCGGGAATTAGTCTTTTGCCTAGATGTTGCGAATCAAGAGGAATTGTTTGACCAAGTTGCAACTTTATTGGAAGAACGTCAGATTGTGACAGATTCTTATCGAGCTGCATTAAAAGAAAGAGAGAAATCGTTCCCTACTGGTTTAGATATGGAATTTCTAGGAAAGGATCTTCCGAATGTAGCGATTCCTCATACGGATATCATCCATAACCTGACAGAGAATATTGTAGTTGTTCGATTGAAAAATCCGGTAACCTTCCACAATATGATCGCACCTGATAAAGAAGTAGAAGTTTCTCTTTTATTCTTCATCATTAACAATTCTAGTTCCAGCCAAACAAACATTTTGGCGCATTTGATGGATTTCTTTACGACAAATGGAAATCTTGAAAACATGTCGAAATTGGAAACTGAAGAAGACTTATATCGCTATATCACAGAAGCGATTGCTTAATAGTAACAATTAAATATATTTATAATGGAGGTCATTCAAATGATTAAAATTTTAGCTGCCTGTGGTGCAGGGGTTAACTCAAGCCACCAAATTAAAAGTGCTCTAGAAGAAGAGCTTTCAAACCGTGGATATGATGTACAATGTGATGCGGTAATGGTAAAAGATGTCAATGAAGACTTGATTAAAGGTTATGATATCTTTACACCAATCGCTGCAACAGATTTAGGCTTTGATCCTGGTATTCCAGTAGTTGAAGCTGGTCCAATCTTGTTCCGTATCCCAGCTATGAGCGCTCCGGTATATGACAATATTGAAGCAGCCATCAAAGAACACGGCTTAAGCTAATTTGTTCATCTGTATTTTGTAAGTGGTTCCTATGCTGGGAACTGCTGACATTCTTAATTTTGTAAAATATAAAAATATAAATCGGGAGGATTTATTATGAATGGCATTATCGATTTTGCCAATAAGTTTTTCAAACCCATTCTAGATATGGGTGCACCGATCATCATGTTGATCGTCCTAACTCTATTGGCACTTTTGTTTGGAGTGAAATTCTCCAAAGCGCTTGAAGGTGGTATTAAACTTGCCATCGCTCTTACTGGTATCGGTGCAATCATCGGTATGTTGAATGGAGCTTTCTCAGCGTCTCTTGCAAAATTCGTTGAGAACACTGGTATTCAATTGAATATCACAGACGTAGGTTGGGCGCCACTTGCAACCATCACTTGGGGGTCTGCCTGGACACTTTACTTCTTGCTAGTTATGTTGGTTGTCAATGTTGCTATGCTAGCTTTGAAGAAAACAGATACACTTGATGTCGATATCTTCGATATCTGGCACTTGTCTATCACAGGTCTTTTGATTAAATGGTATGCTGATAAAAATGGAGTTAGCGCAGGAGTTTCTCTCTTCGTTGCCACTTTAGCAGTAGTCCTCGTAGGGATTATGAAGATCATCAACTCAGATTTGATGAAACCAACATTTGATGACTTGTTGAATGCACCTAGTTCTTCACCAATGACATCAACTCACATGAACTACATGATGAACCCAATCATCATGGTCTTGGATAAAATCTTTGATAAATTCTTCCCAGGTCTTGATAAATACGACTTCGACGCAGCAAAATTGAACAAGAAGATCGGTTTCTGGGGATCTAAATTCTTTATCGGTTTCCTTCTTGGTATTGTCATCGGTATCATGGGTACTCCACATCCAGTTGCTGATGTAGCTGATGCTAAAACTTGGGAATTGGTTATTAAAGGTTGGTTGAGCCTTGGTTTGACTGCCGGTGTCTGCTTGGAATTGTTCTCATTGATCGGTTCTTGGTTCATCGCAGCGGTAGAACCATTGTCACAAGGTATTACAAACGTTGCTACTAAACGTCTTCAAGGACGTAAATTCAACATCGGTTTGGACTGGCCATTTATCGCTGGTCGTGCTGAAATCTGGGCTTGTGCGAACGTACTTGCACCAATCATGTTGATCGAAGCAGTGCTTCTTTCTAAAGTCGGAAATGGTATCTTGCCACTTGCAGGGATCATCGCTATGGGTGTGACTCCAGCCTTGTTGGTTGTAACACGTGGTAAATTGATCCGTATGATCGTATTTGGAACACTCTTGTTGCCACTCTTCCTTCTTTCAGGTACTCTTATCGCACCATTTGCAACAGTATTGGCGAAAAGTGTCAATGCCTTCCCAGAAGGAGTTGATAAAGCTCAATTGATCACTCACTCAACTCTTGAAGGACCAGTTGAAAAACTTCTTGGTTGGACTATTGGTAACGCAACTACAGGAGACATCAAAGCTATTGTTGGTGTTGTTGCCTTCTTAGCATTCTACGTTGGAATCTTTGCATGGTACAGAAAACAAATGATCAAACGTAACGAAGAATACGCAGCAAATGCAAAATAATCCGCTCCTAAATATGTAACTTGATAAAACTAGGGTATCAATTTTCCAGACATGGAGGGGTAGCCTAGTTTTTTCTCTAAAATAACATGCTAAGGAGTGAAATATGAGGATAGCTTTAAAAAATAATGATCTGGAAGTTTGTTTCAAGGAGTTAGGTGGTGAGCTGACCTCTATCAAGGATCAGGAAGGTATCGAATATCTTTGGCAGGGTGATACTCAGTATTGGAGTGGCCAAGCCCCAGTTCTCTTTCCTATCTGTGGTTCGGTTCGAAATGATACAACCATGTATCGCCCTCAAGGTGTGGGGAAGATCCCTCGCCACGGGCTGGTTCGCAAGAAAAACTTTGAGCTGGTAGAGCAAACAGAAGATCAGGTGACTTTTGGGATAGAAGATACGGAAGAAATGTATCAGCAATATCCCTATCATTTCAGATTAGAAATTTCCTATCAATTGCTAGGTAAGAAGATTCAAGTAACCTATCGGGTTCACCATCTTGGTGAAGAAGGAGTCATGCCCTTTTTCGTTGGTGGCCATCCAGGATTTAATTGTCCGTTACTGGTGGCTGAAGGGTTTGAAGATTACTACTTAGAGTTCGAACAAGAAGAGACCTGTAGTATTCCAAAATCCTATCCAGAGACAGGCTTGCTAAACGTCTTTGATCGGACACCTTTCTTACAGAGAGAAAAAATCCTAAATCTCGATTACGATCTCTTCCAAAAGGATGCCATCACCTTAGATTGTTTACAATCAAGAAGGGTGACCCTTCGCTCTAAAAAGCACGAAAAAGGAGTAAGCCTTCATTTTCCAGATTTTTCAAACTTGATCATCTGGACAACACCAAATAAAGGACCTTTTATCGCTTTAGAGCCTTGGTCTGGTTTATCCACTTCCCTTGAAGAGAGTGATTATTTGGAATATAAAAAGCAAGTTCGTCTCTTGCCAGCAGGTCAAACAGCTGAACTAAGTTTTGAAATCGAAATTTTATAGATAATAATGTTGTTGAATATAGAAGTTTCTGTATTTGATTGAAAAATGAATTAAAAGAAGGAGCATAATATGTCAGTTATTATTGGTGCGGATGCAGCAGGTATCCGCTTAAAAGAAGTAGTCAAAGAATATTTGGAAGCAGAAGGTTTCCAAGTGGTGGATGTTACAGAAGAAGGGCAAGACTTTGTTGATGTGACCTTGGCTGTCGCTAAAGAAGTCAAACAAGCAGAAGACAATCTTGGTATCGTCATTGATGCCTATGGTGCTGGTCCATTCATGGTCGCTACTAAAATTAAAGGAATGGTTGCGGCAGAAGTTTCAGATGAGCGTTCTGCCTACATGACTCGTGGCCACAACAATTCTCGCATGATCACCATGGGCGCTCAAATCGTGGGTGAGCAATTGGCCAAAAATATCGCCAAAGGTTTTGTAAACGGTAAGTATGACGGCGGTCGCCACCAAATCCGTGTCGATATGCTCAACAAGATGTGCTAAGGGGAGGAGTAAACGAATGAAAATTGCAATTGGATGTGACCATATTGTCACAAATGAAAAAATGGCTGTTTCTGAATTTTTGAAATCAAAAGGTTATGAAGTCCTTGACTTCGGAACCTATGACCATGCGCGTACCCACTACCCAATTTTTGGGAAAAAAGTCGGTGAAGCAGTCGCTAGTGGTCAAGCTGATCTTGGAGTATGTATCTGTGGTACTGGTGTTGGAATTAACAACGCTGTTAACAAGGTTCCTGGAATTCGTTCAGCCTTGGT
>NZ_JWAK01000036.1:0-2537 GCF_001069335.1 Streptococcus sp. 1171_SSPC | reverse complement strand
TTGGTGCGGATGCAGCAGGTATCCGCTTAAAAGAAGTAGTCAAAGAATATTTGGAAGCAGAAGGTTTCCAAGTGGTGGATGTTACAGAAGAAGGGCAAGACTTTGTTGATGTGACCTTGGCTGTCGCTAAAGAAGTCAAACAAGCAGAAGACAATCTTGGTATCGTCATTGATGCCTATGGTGCTGGTCCATTCATGGTCGCTACTAAAATTAAAGGAATGGTTGCGGCAGAAGTTTCAGATGAGCGTTCTGCCTACATGACTCGTGGCCACAACAATTCTCGCATGATCACCATGGGCGCTCAAATCGTGGGTGAGCAATTGGCCAAAAATATCGCCAAAGGTTTTGTAAACGGTAAGTATGACGGCGGTCGCCACCAAATCCGTGTCGATATGCTCAACAAGATGTGCTAAGGGGAGGAGTAAACGAATGAAAATTGCAATTGGATGTGACCATATTGTCACAAATGAAAAAATGGCTGTTTCTGAATTTTTGAAATCAAAAGGTTATGAAGTCCTTGACTTCGGAACCTATGACCATGCGCGTACCCACTACCCAATTTTTGGGAAAAAAGTCGGTGAAGCAGTCGCTAGTGGTCAAGCTGATCTTGGAGTATGTATCTGTGGTACTGGTGTTGGAATTAACAACGCTGTTAACAAGGTTCCTGGAATTCGTTCAGCCTTGGTACGCGACATGACAACGGCTCTTTATGCAAAAGAAGAACTCAATGCCAACGTGATTGGTTTTGGTGGGAAGGTCACAGGAGAACTTCTGATGTGTGACATTTTGGAAGCCTTCATCCATGCGGAATACAAACCAAGTGAAGAAAACAAGAAATTGATTGCCAAGATTCAACATTTGGAAACCCACAACGACCGTCAAGAGGATGAGGATTTCTTCACAGAATTCCTTGAAAAATGGGACCGTGGGGAATACCACGACTAAGAGGTGAGTCTATGATTTTAACGGTAACCATGAACCCTTCAATCGACATTTCCTATCCATTAGAAAACTTACACTTGGATACGGTCAATCGAGTTGACAAGGTAAGCAAAACCGCAGGAGGGAAGGGGCTCAATGTCACACGGGTCCTTGCAGAGACTGGAGATCCTGTCTCGGCAACTGGTCTGATTGGTGGTTCAACAGGCCAATTTATCTTGGACCATCTGGATCAGGAAATCGGCAAAGAATTCTTTGAAATTCAAGGGGAGACCCGGAATTGTATTGCGATCCTTCACGAAGGACAACAAACTGAAATCCTGGAAAAAGGTCCGTCTGTTTCTGAAGAAGAAGGGCAAGCCTTTCTTGATCACTATGAAGCCTTGCTTCCAGATGTAGCAGTCGTTGCCATCTCAGGTAGTTTACCAGCGGGCTTGCCAATTGATTATTATTCTCAATTGGTCGAGCGCGCTAAGAAGGCAGGAAAACCAGTCGTTCTGGACTGCTCAGGCGCTTCTCTAGAAAAAGCACTAGTAGCTCCCGTTCAACCAACAGTGATTAAACCCAATAATGAAGAGTTGTCTCAACTCTTAGGCTACGAAGTGACTACGGATTTAGATCAATTAAAAGAGGTCCTTCAATCTGACTTATTTAAAGGAATCGAATGGGTCATCGTCTCCCTAGGAGCTGACGGTGCCTTTGCCAAACATGGTGATGTCTTCTATAAAGTGGATATTCCAAAAATTGAAGTGGTCAATCCAGTTGGATCTGGTGATTCGACAGTTGCTGGGATTGCCTCAGCTCTCTATCATCAGGAAGACGACCAAGCACTTTTAACCAAAGCCAATGTCCTTGGCATGTTGAATGCTCAAGAAGCAACGACAGGCCATATCAATATTCATCGCTATGATGATTTGTATCAGAATATAATTGTAAAAGAGGTATAAGATGGTATTAACAGAACAAAAACGCAACTATTTAGAAAAATTGAGCACCAAAGAGGGTGTGATCTCAGCCTTGGCCTTTGACCAACGTGGTGCCTTGAAACGCCTCATGGCTCAATATCAAGACACAGAACCAACAGTAGCTCAAATGGAAGAATTGAAGGTCTTGGTGGCTGAAGAATTGACGCCATTCGCATCTTCTATGCTCTTGGACCCTGAGTATGGCCTTCCAGCGACCAAGGTCTTGGATGCAGAAGCAGGTCTCTTGTTGGCTTATGAAAAAACTGGCTACGACACTTCTAGCACAAAACGTCTGCCAGACTGCCTTAACCTTTGGTCAGCTAAACGCATCAAAGAACAGGGCGCAGATGCAGTGAAATTCTTGCTCTACTATGATGTGGATAGTGCAGAAGAACTCAACCAAGAAAAACAAGCCTACATCGAACGCATTGGTTCAGAATGTGCTGCAGAAGAAATTCCATTCTTCCTTGAAATCTTGGCTTATGATGAAACTATTGCGGATGCCGGATCTGTAGAATATGCGAAAGTAAAACCTCGTAAGGTCATCGAAGCTATGAAAGTCTTCTCAGACCCACGCTTCAACATCGATGTCTTGAAGGTAGAAGTGCCAGTCAATGTCAAATACGTTGAAGG
>NZ_JWAK01000035.1:22662-127480 GCF_001069335.1 Streptococcus sp. 1171_SSPC | reverse complement strand
CGAATTCTAACGAATTACCGATTTCTGTCCCACTCTCTTACTTGTTTTTCGTTGATTTAGAACTTGATTTCTTTTTACTATCTGACTTGGTTGCTAGTTTGACCTCGAAAATAGCACCTTTTGGCTTGTTATCTCGAACGGTAATGGTACCATTAAAGGCTTCTACGATTTGCTTGGCTAAGGATAGGCCTAAACCAAAACCACCCTTTTGACGGGTCCGCGCCTTATCCACTCGGTAGAATCGATCAAATATCCGCTTTTTATCTTCGTCTGAAATCCCTGGTCCATTATCCTCTACCCGAAGATAGAGATAGCGATCCTTGAATTGGGCGACAAACCGTATCTTTCCTTCTTCCTCTGTGTATTTGAGGGCATTGTCATACAAAATGGTCATCAGCTGTTTCAGTAGGACCTTGTCAGACACCAGACTCTTTTCGACATGATTCTCATACTCGAAAATTTTATCATTTTCCTCGGCAATGATTTCATAATTGGCAAAGGTTTGGTCGAAAAAAGAGGGAGAGATTTCACAAAACTCAGGTTTAATCCCATCATCTCGACGGGCTAAGTTTAAGAGATTGGTCGTCAGTAAGCGCATATTGCGAACCTCATCCAAAGAGGAGGCGATATTCTCACTGGATTCCATAATTGTTGCCTCTGGCTTTCGGAACAGGGTTTCCAAACGATTTTGCAAAACGGCTAAAGGTGTCCGCAATTCATGAGAAGCATTTTCGACAAAAGCCTTCTGCCGATTCATACTCTCTAAGAGAGGTTTCACACTCATTTTAGCCAGGAAGATACTTGCAAAGAGGGAAATGCCCCAGAAGCAAATCATGACCAAGGCGATTTGGCTCTCGTGTTTTTCACTGGTCTGCTCCAACTGGCTGATATTGGTCATGATCACGGCATATTTCACCCCATCGATATAATCATCGGGATCAATATCCACCAAATAAGCCCGGTAGCTTTCCTTCTGCTTATAATGATTGGTGATTTGAATCTGCTTGATCTTGTTTAAATAGCTGCGACTAAAGGTCACTGTTTTTAAATCAAGAAAACCATTGTCCGTCGTCACATTTTCAAAATTATCATTCAAGAGGATGGCTGTACTATTGGAAGTGACCGATGGTCTAGGGCCATCCTCGGGATCAGGTTCATCATCTTCTGGTCGGTCATCATCTGGTTCGTCTCTTCCCATCCCATTTCCGGTACGATTGGCCAAGCTAATGATGGAATAACGATCTTTACTCAGCATCTTTAAATTTTCATCAACCGTTGTATACAGACTTGACCGCATTACTTGAATAATAATCAAGGTCATGGTTGAGAAAATCAAGGTAAAGAGTCCGAAATAGCGGATGAAATAAGAAAAGTCATCCGCATTGACAGTTTTTTTAATTTTATTGAGCATCTTTCAGAATGTACCCCACGCTACGCAATGTTTGGAGATTTTTTGCAAAGTCTGTTCCTTTTAACTTCTTACGAATCTTAGAAACATACACTTCAACAACCGAAATGGTCGTATCGCTATCAAATCCCCAAAGTCGATCAAAGATTTGTGTCTTGGGCAGGATAACATTTTGATTTTGAAGGAAATAGACCAAAAGATCAAATTCTTTCCCTAATAGCTCCACTTCTTTCCCTTCAACAAGCGTAGAATTTGTCGAAAGATTAACGGTTACATTCCCATAAGAAAGGGTATTTTCATTGACCTTACCAGAGCGCTTCAGCAATGCTTGGATCCGCATTTTGAGCTCTTCTAGGTAGAATGGCTTGGTCAGATAGTCATCTGCCCCTAACTCAAACCCATGGCCCTTATCGTCCAAGCTCTCTTTGGCTGTCATAATCAATACTGGAGTGGAGACACCCTTATCTCTCAATTCTTTCAGAACTTGGAAACCATCTTTTTCAGGGAGCATGAGGTCTAGCAAAATGAGGTCATAGATGCCACTTTCAGCCTCATAAAGACCTTCGTCTCCATCAAAGACTTGCATGACATCTGCAAAGTCATCTAAAAAATCAAATACTGAATTAGACAAACCGAGGTCGTCTTCTACTAATAAAATCTTAATCATGTGTACTTCTCCTTCTCATTCTTCCATACAGGGATGACGAGTATTTTCTACTCTATTATAACATGACCAGGCTTCATTCAGTAGCATTCAGATAGCGATTTCAACTTTTTTCTTAGCCTGCTGTTCCTGTCTCATCCTTTGATAAATTGTTTGTATTGCTAGACGATTTTTTCGAAGAGGATTTCTTGGAGGACTTTTTATTGGATTTTCCATTTTGTTGCTTGTCTTGTTGACCTTGAGGCCCTCCATCTTGTGGTGGTTGGCCATTCATGTCTCCTTGTCCTGGTCCACCGTTTTGGCCATCTCGCGGTGGCATACCGCCTGGTCCACCACCAAATCCATCTTGTCCTTGACCACCTTGTGGCCCCCCTCCTTGAGGTGGTTGACCGTTCATTTGTCCTTGCCCTGGACCACCATTTTGTCCTTTGAAACCTTGAGCATTTGAAGGGCTATTTTGATCCTTCCCCTGGCTATTTTGTCCTTGATGGTTTTGGGCAGGCTGGTTACTATTTTGTGTAGCTACTGCTGCTTGTTGGCGTTGGGGAGTCGTATTGGCTGTCGCCAACATTCCCAAGCCAAATCCACCAGTCATTCCTACGACAAGTCCTCCTGTTGTTGCGGCAGTTGCCCACCACTTAGGACTTTTCTTAACGACAATCATTTTTTCAGTTCTTTCTTGCTTTTGTTCATTCGAAGCTTGCATTCTTTCCATTCCTTAAATTATTTAAACAAGGCCTTTGTTTAGATAGGGATAGTTTACCGATTCTTCCTTAATCGTGACTAAATTTTTTCTTAAACTTTCCTAAAATGAGGATGGAGACAATTGTCACAGCTGAATAGAGGACTTGACAGGCTTGCATTCTTTTTTGTAGAATAGTTACCATAAAAATAAAGCGAGGTTTACTGTTTTGAAAAAAATAGAATCAATGACATTAATTGCTCTTGGAGCAGCTCTGATTGCTGCCCTATCTCCTTTTACAATCCCACTTGGACCCATTCCTATCACGCTTCAGACTTTAGCGATTGGATTGATCGCCAGCATCTACCGTCCAAAAGAAGCCACCCTTTCTGTTCTCATTTACCTCCTCTTAGGTGCCATTGGCCTCCCCGTCTTTGCAGGTGGTCACGGAGGCATCAGCTCCTTCTACGGTCCCACTGCTGGATTCCTTTTCTTCTTTCCCCTTCGTGCTTTGGTTACCTCTAGCCTCGCTGGCCAAAAGGGACAGCCCATTCGTATCTTCCTAGCTAACGCCTTGGGGGAAGTCGTCCTCTTTATTGGGGGTGCCTTAGGTTTTATGCTCATTACCCACCAGAGTTTGGATCTCACCGTAAAACTGGTCGTCCTACCTTTTGTATTACCAGATTTGATTAAGATGACGTTGACAACGGTTTTCGCAGTTATTCTCTATCGCAATCTCAAACATCTCCCATATTTCAAAAAAGCAAAATAAAAACTCTTAGAGAGGCCTACAAACCTGTAGGTTCCTCTCTAGGAGCTTTTTTTTCTTTATTTAGTTGCTAGAAGGGCTGTTTCAACCGCTGCTTTCTCCCGCTCGATAAGATCGATACGAGCCGCGATCTCTTTAATTCCCATCTTGATATTACGGCTGATCGCCATATCATCCAATTGAGGCTCAAAGAAGGCCTTGTATTCATTCAACCGTTCACGGGTCTTGAAACAGTTAGCTGGGTAGATGACAAACTTATCAAAGCTCATATCACCACCGAGTGCTTTCTTGATCCAATCCCAGTTTTCACGCGCCCAAGTCCAGGTTCTTCCTTGGGTAAAGTCATGGTGCAAGAAATTGAAGTACCAGCTCATAGCCAAGTCCTGAGGTTTCACCACATCCTTGTTCTTCCACTCCTTCAATAGAGCTTCCAAAGTTTCCTCATCCTTGGTATAAGAAAGGGCAGCCGCCAACTGGCGTTTAAAGTTTCCATCAACTGTCTTCACATAGGTATCCAGATATTGTTGGCTAAGCGCCTTGGTTTCCTGGTGTTTGATTTGGTTGACCAAGATTTGCAAGCGAATGGCAGCTGGAAGTTTTTCTAGATCAGCTGCGTGCGCTTCAAAGATAGCGCTCGCTTGTGCTTGTGCAGCTTCATCATTGGCCTTAATCATATTAGCAATCATTAGCTGACGAACTTTTTCGTCTTCTTCTGTTTCACCAGGCTTAGCTTCCAGTCCCAAGCGTTCGAAGTTGTAACGGTTCATCCGTTTCAACAACTCATGGAAGGCTACTTCTGTTTCAGTTCCTTCATCCACAAAGAGACTGATTCCGCTCAAGACGCTCGAAACAGCAGAAACGACCAAGTAGGAACTTTCTTCTGTCAAATGTTCAATCACTGGCAAGAGGCTTGCATAAGAAATTTGACCACTTTCCGCTAAGAGACGGCGTTCTTGAACCACTTGTAGTTTCGAAGTGCTATCCAAGTTAGCAAGTTCAGCAAGGATGTCTTCTAACAATTCCCCACGGTAGTCACTGATATAGTGAGCTGTATTTTCTGTATTGAAGCGAAGAGCTCCGTTGTTAGCTGCTTTCAAGGCACTGTAGTTTGGAATTTCTAAGACTTCAGTTTCCAAGGTATCTGGAATACCTGTCCAGTTGCTATTCAATGGAACAACCCACTTACGGCCTTTTTCTTCTCTTTCTCCGATGAAGAACTGCTCTTGACGGATGATCAAGGTATCGTTCTCTACAACAGCTGAGACAACAGGGTATCCTGGTTGCTCCAACCAAGAATCCATAAAGGCTGCGACATCACGACCTGAAGCTTGCCCAAGAGCATCCCAAAGGTCACGACCGATGGTATTTCCGTATTGGTGTTTTTCAAAGTAAATCTTCAACCCTTTACGGAAGGCGTCATCGCCTAACCAACGGCGAAGCATGTGCATGAGACGGCTACCCTTAGCGTAAACGATGGCTGGGTCAAAGAGGGTGTTGATCTCGTCTGGGTGTTTCACTTCCACATGGACGGATTGAACGCCATCTGTAGCATCGCGTTTCAAGGCAGCAGGCACACCAGTTGTTTGGAAGTCTTCAAAGATATTCCAGCTTGGTTCGATGGCATCCAAGCTGACATATTCCATCATATTGGCGAAGCTTTCATTCAACCAGAGGTCATCCCACCATTTCATGGTCACGAGGTTTCCGAACCATTGGTGAGCCAACTCGTGAGCCACCACTAAGGCTACTGTTTGACGGCTTTGGGCAGTCGAATTCTCATCAACAAGAAGGTAGACTTCACGGTAGGTTACCAAGCCCCAGTTTTCCATCGCACCTGAAGAGAAGTCTGGAAGGGCGATATGAAGAGATTGAGGGATTGGATACTTCACGCCATAGTAGTCTTCATAAAATTCAATAGCACGAACGGCAATATCCAATGAGAAGTCCAAGTTTTCTAATGGGTGAGCTTTGGTAGAGTAGACACCGACTAGGGTTCCATTCTTGGTCTTAGCTGTCACCCCTTGGAGGTCTCCAGCCGCAAAGGCCAAGAGATAAGAAGACATACGTGGAGTCGTATCAAACTTCCAAATACCTGTTTCTTTGCGGTTTTCCACATCGATTTCAGGCATGTTAGAAAGAACGATTTCTCCTTCTTCTTGGTCAAACTTCACAGCCAAATCAAAGGTCGCTTTGGCTTCTGGCTCATCCACACTTGGGAAGGCTTCACGCGCAAAATGGCTCTCAAACTGAGTAGAGATCACTTCCTTCTTCACACCATCTACTGTGTAGTAAGAAGGATAAATTCCTGTCATATTGTCTGTGATCTTACCTGAATAGGTCAAGGTAATCGTTACTTGACCTGTCCCTTCTAATTCGACATAGACTGCTTCATTGTCATCATCCACCGTAAATGGACGGTTTTGACCTGCTACTTCTACTGTTTCGATGGTCAAATCCTTTTGGTGAAGAGAGATGCGAGTCTCTTTTACTTCTCCGCTAATGATCACTTTCCCTGAGAAAGTTTTACTAGAGCGGTTCAAATCTAAGAATAGATCGTAGTGCTTAGGTACAAATGTATCAATAAAATGTGCAACTGCTTGCATGAGTAACTCCTTCTTCATTTTTTCTCATCTTCTATTCTAACATAAATCCTACTAACTGTAAGGTAAGAGGGGGCAAAACCAGGTCTACAAAAAGACAAAAGTCTGAGATCATGACCTCAGACTTACTTTTCTTATAATTCCACAATTTTTCCAGTTTCGAAGTAGACAACCCACTCACAGATATTTTTAGCGTAATCACCAATACGCTCCAAGTAGTTGATGACTTGGAAGTAATCACGCCCAGTGATAATCAAGTCAGGATTATGCTTGATTTCTTCCGTTGCCAACTCTTGAATACGATCATAATACTCATTAATCTTTTCATCGCGAGTCGCTACTTCATAGGCCGTTTCAACATCCCCTTTTAAGTAGAGCTCCAAGGTTGCTTCAACAAAGTCTTTGACTTCTCGACCCATTTTGCTAATTTCTTCTTCTACAACCTTACTACGAAGTTCCCCCTTCATACGGATGGTTGCACGAGCGATAGATACCGCGTGGTCTCCCATACGTTCGACGTCAGACACAGCTTTTAAGACTGTCATAACCATCCGAAGGTCCTGAGAAACCGGTTGTTGAAGGGCAATCATCTCAAAGGATTTGCGCTCCAACTTCACTTCATATTCATTAATCTCTGCATCATCTTCGATCACCTGACGTGCCAGATCCCGGTCATGAGTGACAAAAGCTCGAACCGTGCGATTAATCTGGGTCAAGACTTCATTTCCCATAGCATAAAACTGGTTATGAAGTTTTTCTAAATCTTCTTCAAATTGTACGCGTAACATTTACTTTCCCTTTCTTATCCAAACTTCCCTGATACATAATCTTCTGTTTCCTTACGAGCAGGGTTCAAGAAGATTTTTGAGGTGTCATCATACTCGATGAGGTCCCCATCCAAGAAAAAGGCCGTTCTATCCGAGATCCGACTGGCTTGTTGCATAGAGCGCGTCACTAAGAGCATGGTATAACGATCCTTCAACCCATAAAGCGTTTCTTCAATCTTTCCAGCAGAAATCGGATCCAAGGCTGAGGTTGGCTCATCCAAGAGGATAATCTTTGGACTGGTTGCTAATACACGCGCCACACAAACCCGTTGTTGTTGCCCCCCTGAAAGCCCGATTGCTGAATCATGAAGGCGATCCTTGACCTCATCCCAAATAGAAGCGTTTTTTAAAGAGGTTTCGACCGCTTCATCCAAGACTTGCTTGTCCTTGATTCCATTAATCATGAGTCCATAGGTGACATTGTCATAGATAGACATTGGGAAGGGGTTGGGTTGTTGGAAAACCATCCCGATTTCCTTACGGAGCTCCACCGTATCAGTCCGTGGACTATAGATATTGTGACCATTGTAGATGACGGTTCCTGTCGTCGTCACCTCATGGTTCAAATCTCCCATCCGGTTAATAGCCTTGAGCAAGGTAGACTTCCCAGATCCAGAAGGACCGATTAAAGCCGTGATTTCTTTAGGGGTGAAATCCAGTGACACACTATTCAGTGCCTTTTTCTTATTGTAATAAACCGACAAGTCCTTGACTTGCAAAATTGGTTCTGTCATGTTTTCATCCTTATGTTGTTTCTAAGTTGCCAATTCCTATCCAAAGTGACCAGACACATAGTCGTTGGTTGATTGTAGTTTTGCATTTTGGAAAATATTGGCTGTTTTATCATACTCGATCAAATCGCCTAGATAGAAGAATCCTGTATAATCGCTGGCACGAGCAGCCTGTTGCATGCTGTGGGTCACGATGATAATCGTATAGTCCTTCTTCAACTCCAGCATGGTTTCTTCCAACTGAGCAGTCGCGATAGGATCCAAGGCTGAAGCTGGCTCATCCATAAGCAAAATCTCTGGTTTCACAGAGATCGCACGGGCAATACAGAGGCGTTGCTGTTGACCACCTGAGAGGGTCAATGCGGACTTGTGCAAGTCATCCTTAACCTGATCCCAGAGGGCTGCTTGCTTCAAGGATTTTTCTACGATTTCGTCCAGGACCTTCTTGTCTTTGACTCCTGCCCGTTCGTGAGGGAAGGTAATATTGCGGTAGATTGACTTGGCAAACGGATTTGGTCGTTGAAAGACCATCCCAATATGCTTTCTCATTTCATAGACATTGATATCAGGACGGTTGACGTCGATCCCTTCATACCAGATCTCACCAGTCACACGCGCAATATCAATGGTATCGTTCATCCGGTTCAAACTTCTAAGATAAGTGGACTTTCCAGATCCAGAAGGACCAATCAAAGCTGTGATTTTATTCTTCTCAAACTGCATATCCACGCCCTTGATGGATTCATTTGAACCATAGTAGACATGCAAGTCTTTGGTCGAAAGGACCACTTTTTCTTCAGGAAAAGTAATGATATGTTTCTCATCCCAATTGTACTTTGACATTTCTTCTCCTTTTATGCTGAGGTTAATTTCTTATGGAGGTAAGTACCGAGCTTACGCGCTCCAAAGTTGAAAATCAAAATGAAGATCAACAAAACTGCTGCCGATCCAGCGGATACTTCAATCGCATCTGGAATGGTACCTTCACTATTGACCTTCCAAATGTGGACTGCTAGTGTTTCTGCTTGACGGAAAATAGAGATCGGACTGGTCACACTAAAGAGGTTCCAGTTACTCCAATCCAAGGCTGGGGCAGACTGACCAGCTGTATAAATCAAGGCCGCTGCTTCCCCAAAAATCCGTCCAGAAGCTAGTACAACACCCGTAATGATACTTGGTAAAGCTTCAGGTACCACCACGTGAATCACGGTTTCCCAACGAGAAATTCCAAGTGCAAGACCGGCTTCCCTTTGTGTATGGTGGACATTTTGCAAACTATCTTCAATGTTTCGAGTCATCTGTGGCAGGTTAAAGACCGTCAAGGCCAAGGCTCCAGAAATAATCGAGAAGCCATATTGGAACTGCACTACAAAGACCAAGTAACCAAAGAGACCGACTACGACCGATGGTAGAGAAGACAGGATCTCAATACAGGTCCGAACCAAATTGGTCAATGGGCCCTTCTTGGCATACTCTGATAAGTAGATCCCTGCCCCTAATGAAAGTGGGAAGGAAATAATCAAGGTAATGACTAAGAGGAAGAAGGAATTATAGAGCTGAATCCCAATCCCTCCACCTGCTTGGTAAGAAGAGGATTTGCTGGTCAAGAAGGTCCAAGACACATGCGGCAACCCTCTAACCAGGATATAGAGAATCAAAGAAGCAAGAATAGTGACAATAATTCCAGCAATTGCATAGAGAACCCCTGTCGCTATCTTATCTATTTTTTTAGCGTGCATAGTTCTTCTTACCTCTTTCTTTCGTGATCAATTTGATAACGCTGTTGAATGCCAAACTCATCAGCAAGAGCACCAAGGCAAGTGACCAGAGAACGTTGTTGTTAACAGTTCCCATAACCGTATTTCCGATACCCATGGTCAAGATAGAGGTCAAGGTGGAAGCTGGAGTTGTTAAAGATGTTGGAACAACCGCTGAGTTTCCGACTACCATCTGAATAGCCAAGGCTTCACCAAAGGCACGCGCCATTCCAAAGACAACTGCCGTAAAAATACCTGAGCGAGCCGCCTTTAAGGTGACATGCCAAATCGTTTGCCAACGAGTCGCTCCCATAGCCATACTCGCTTCCCGATAGTGACGAGGCACTGCCCGTAAGCTGTCAGTTGTCATAAAGGTCACAGTTGGAAGGATCATGACAAAGAGGACAAAGACCCCTGACAAGATCCCAAATCCTGTCCCACCAAAGATGGAACGAACAAATGGAACCACCACTTGCAAACCAATAAATCCGTATACAACAGAAGGAATCCCTACCAACAATTCAATAGCTGGTTGTAAGAGGCGAGCTCCCTTAGGAGAAACTTCTGTCATGAAGACTGCCGCACCGATGGCAAAAGGTGTCGCCACCAAGGCAGACAAAAGGGTTACAATGAAGGAACCCAAGATCATTGGCAAAGCCCCAAATTCTTTCCCTGATGGATTCCATGTGGATCCGAAAAGGAAACTAAAGACATTGACCTTGTTGACAAAGAAGGTCGATAATCCCTTTTGGGCTACAAAAATCAAAATCAAAGCTACGACAAAGACAATCAAACTCATACAGCAGAAAGTAATGGTTTTACCAAATTTTTCCAACCGAGAATTATTGGACTTTGCGAGCATTTTTTTTGCTACTTCGTTCATGTTTTACCTAATTCTTCTTATTTCTTCGTAATGTTACCGTTAAGATCACGGCTGACTTTCATATCATTGATTGGGATATAGCCCATCTTACCAACGATTTCCTGCTGGACCTCATCTGTCATCATGTAATCCAAGAATTTCTTAGCCAATTTACTAGGCTCTCCCTTGGTATACATATGTTCGTAAGACCAGATTGGCCAGTTATTGTTCACCACGTTTTCCTTAGTTGGTTCATAGCCATTTAACTTCATGGTTTTAACACTATCATCCACGTAGGTAAAGGCCAAATAAGAAATGGCACCTGGAGTCTGGGAAACAATGTTTTTCACCATTCCATTTGAATCTTGTTCTTGAGCCTGTTTTGGATCTTTCCCATTCATGATGATATCATCAAACACAGCACGGCTACCAGATCCTACTGCCCGGTTCACGATGGTAATTTCCAGGTCCTCACCACCCAATTGCTTCCAGTTGGTATATTCACCAGTAAAAATCTTACGCAATTGTTCGGTTGTTAAATCGTCAACAGAAATATTCTTATTAGCAATGATGGCTGTTCCCGCTACTGCCACTTGATGGTCTACCAAGCTAGAAGCATCGATGCCATCTTTTTCCTCTGCAAAGAGGTCACTATTTCCAATGTCGACGGCTCCTGATTGGACCTGAGACAGACCTGTACCAGATCCTCCCCCTTGGACATTGACAATCTTACCGGGATGTTCTTCAATATAACGATCTACTACCCCTTCAACTAAGGGTTGTAGAGCTGTCGATCCAACAGCTGTAATCGCTTCTCCACGGTCAATCCAAGATGCACAGGCAGATAGAGAAGCTGCAAGTGCTACTGTTGCTAGCCCAAGGACTAGCTTTTTGCATTTATTCAATGTAAGTCTCCTTGAATCATAATCAAATATCGTTTAAATTTTATCTCTAAACACTTGGTCATCTTCTAGTATTCTAGCAAGAATCACTCTATTTCCACTATAACATAGAAAGACCGCATTTCCTAATAATTTATCTAAATCTCAAACCTTTTGGAAAGAAATTTTTCAAGGTCCGGCCAGTTACTTTAGCAAAGCCTAAACCATTGCCTCCAGCTAAGACCTGATACCATCCATTGCTATAGTCATGATCCAGTTGAATGGTCTCCCCAGCTACGTACTTGATGAAGTCTTGATCCGATAAGCTGACCGCTTTCTTCACTTGATCTGGCTTCAGAGCTAAGCCCAAAGCAAAGCTAGGTTCAAAGCGATTTTTCTTAAAGGTTCCAAGATGCAAGCCATTGCGAGCAATCTTGACCTTTTTCAAATCAGGAAGTCCAACCGGCAGGAGATAAAGCTGATCTCCAAAACATTGGTAGAGGCCCTCCAAGTCCATGGCCAAGCAGTCCTTGGCAAAAGCTTGCCACAACTTCTTCTGCTCAGCCGTTAGATTGGAACGGCCTTCCTTGATCTTCTTGACTTCAGGCTCTCCCTGATAAAGGAATTTGGCTACAAATTGCCCTTCCCCTTTGAAATGATGGGGATACATACGGGCTGTTTCGGGATGGCCGATCCCTTCTACCATGCCATTGATTTTTTCAATCGGTAGCAATTCCAGCTCATATTCGTCTAAGAGCCAAGAAACAATTTCTTCGTTTTCTTCTGGTGCCCAGGTACAAGTCGAATAAACCAGCTGCCCCCCTGGGGCCAGCATTTTGAGGGCATCTGTTAAGATTTCTCTCTGGAGACCAGCACATTGGACTGGATAATCAGGATGCCAATAGTCCATAGCATCTGGCTGCTTTCGAAACATTCCTTCACCAGAGCATGGTGCGTCCAAAACAATCAAATCAAAATAGGCTGGGAAAACCTTAGCCAAGCGATCGGCTGATTCATTGGTCACCACGACATTGCGGGCTCCAAAACGTTCGACATTCTCAACCAGAATCTTGGAGCGGCCCTTATGGATTTCATTGGAAACAAGGAGTCCTTGATTGTCTAAATAAGAGAGCAAGTGGGTCGCCTTGCCACCCGGTGCTGCCGCAAGATCCAAGACCTTCATACCTGGTTTTGGATGGGCTACTTGGGCTACCATTTGGGCAGCCGGTTCTTGCGAATAGACCAGTCCAGTGACATGGGCAACGGATTTACCCGACACCTTGCCATAGTAACTCCAAGGCATGCCTGGAATAGGGTCATCTCCACTGATTTGCTCCGCCTTTAATGGATTAGTCCGATAGGCAGATACGGCCGGCTCTTCAAAGGTTTGAAAGAAGGCCTCAGCCTCCTCTCCAAGTAGTTGATCATATTTTTCTTTAAATCCTTGAGGAAAGGTCATGCGTGTGTTCCTTTCTTCAAAAAGGGTTGAATCTCATCTAATTTACAAGTTGGCACCATCATGATGGGCTCCAAAGTCTCATAGTTGGGTTCTTTTCCTTCCAAGGTCAAGACTGAGTATCCTAGGCATTCACCCATAATCGCAGCTGCTGCATAGTCCCATGGCCAGATATAGCTGAAGTAGCCTAAAATACCACCGGATAAAATCTTGGTAAAGCTGATACCAGCACTCCCATAGACCCGAATTCCTAAGCATTCTGCCCCCAGATCCGCCATGCCCCAAGCGTTGGACTTGAGCATGCCAACATTGGAAGCCACTAATAAATCACTAAGGGGACGATTTTGAAAGGGTTTCAGTTCTTTCTCATTGCAAAAGACCCCAAAATCCTTTCCACCAAAAAAGAGATGATCTCGCATGACATCATAGATCAATCCAAACTGGCCAATCCCTTCTTCAAAATAGGCGACCATAACGGCAAAGTCTTCTTTTTGGGTCACAAAATTATTGGTCCCATCAATGGGATCAATCACCCAGACCTTACCGGAACGAATAGGTGCACGAAGGTCATCCTCTTCCGCAAAAATATGGTCTTCTGGATAGGCTTCTAAAATCTTGCCAACCAAGGTTGCTTGCACTTCTTGGTCCATTTGAGTCACCAAATCCGTCGGATTTGTTTTGACTGTGATTGCTAGCTGATCATGCAGGTGTTCTCTAAGATAGCTTCCTGCTTCTTTGACAATGGTCTTAGCAAATTCTAATTTATTGATCAATCGAAAACCATCCTTCCCCTTTTTCTTTCGCAACTTTGGTTGCGCGATAAAGTGAGTAGCCACTGACCTCTTCAAATTCTTTGCCCAGACGCTTTTCTTCGCCAATACTTGGGACAACTCTCTTAAAGGCCTTATAGGCTTCTAGGTAGATGCGGGCATCTGCCTTTTGTTCGTAGGCTTGTTCAACCTGATTAAAAAAAGAAAGCACCGAAGCAAGCTCTTCAGTGCTCCACGATAAATCGAGTGGGTAACTATAATTCTTATTCATATTAATGGATCTCCGCTCTTAGTGTAGCAGATCTTAACTCTTCCTTACGATATCCTCGAGGGAGAAATGCACGGATTTCATCCTCATTAAAACCGATTTGCATCCGTTTCTTGTCTAGAATAATTGGGCGACGCAAAAGACTAGGATTTTCCTCAATCAACTTGATCAAAGCAGAAATCGATAAATCCTCTACATCAACATTTAACTTCTGAAAAATTTTAGAACGAGTTGAAATAATATCGTCTGTACCGTTCTCAGTTAGAGCTAAAATATTACGCAACTCCTCAGTTGTTAAAGGACTCGTCATAATATTGTGTTCCTTAAAAGGAACTTCATGTTTTTCTAACCAAGCCCGGGCCTTTCGACAGGATGTACAACTCGGAGACAAAAATAATGTAATCATGTTCTTCTCTTCTTTTTTGGACACACTTAGCTGACTCTATTATACAAAATTATTCCGCGCTTGCATAGTGATTTTTTAATTTAGACAAAGAAAATTCTCCCCTTAAGGGAGAATTTCTAACAAAAATTATCTGGTCCATTGACGAGCCAGGATCTCGTCCTGATGCAGTTGCTTGACGAGGGCTTCTACACTGTCAAATTTGACCATTTCTCGAATCTTGTCTAACCAAAAAATCCGAATCGTATGTCCATAAATATCTTTTGAAAAATCAAAGATATTGGCTTCAAAGCGAAGTTCCGTCCCATCAAAGGTCGAGTTTTTCCCTACAGAAGCCATCCCCCGGTGACGTTTTCCTAGCACTTCTACTTCGACGACATAAACACCATCTTGAGGGAGATGGGTGCGATCGATAGGCGCCAGATTGGCTGTTGGAAAACCAATGGTGCGACCTCGTGCATCCCCATGGACTACAATGCCACGACTGGATAAGGGATAGCCTAAAAGATCAGCTGCTTCTTTAACCTGACCTGATGCAATGGCCTGCCGAATACGGGTTGAGCTGATTTTTTCGTCCTGGTCTAGGACAGGTGGAACGACGATGACTTGGCCTTTAAAATAGGTTTCTAGATCACTAGCTACTTTCTTATCGCTACCAAAGCTATAATCAAAGCCTGCCACTAGGACACGCGCCCGAAGTGCAGTTAGATAGGTCACAACGAATTCTTGGGCCGTATGAGCCGCAAAATCACTGGTAAAATCGATAAGATATAGATCATCGACTCCCAGTTCTTCCATTCGTTTAAAGCGCTCCTCCGGATTTTGGAGATGGAGGAGTAGTTCTGGTTGGTAACGGGCAAAAGCCAGCTTTGGAGATTCTGGAAAGGTTAAAACAGCTACTCGAAGTCCTTGCTCATCGGCAATGATGCGAGCTGTCCGAAAGAGCTCCTGGTGCCCTCGATGGAGACCGTCAAAATAGCCCAAGACAAGAACGGTATCTGCTTGAGCTTTTATTTCTTTTTCACTAGTTACATAACAAATGTTCATAAATTTATTGTAACACACTTTCTGTCAGAAAAACCTTGCGAGGTTTGTAAAGTTCTTCCCTTTTTTCCATAATGGCTACCAATTTCCCTTGGTAAAACGCAGCTAACTCTCTGGCTTCGCTCTCAACTGGAATAAAGCGTCCCACTTGGACTTCGCCAACTTCTTCAACAGTCAGCTCTACTTTTTCCAGATCCCCGGTTCCAATCTCAAGTGGATGAAGGAAGCTCAAATCTCCTTGCCCTACTTTTTCAGCAATCTCTTCCAGGGTCAAGGCATCATCCAATGACAAACCGGCAGCACTGGTTCGGGTCAGATGAGACATATGGGCTGCATAACCCAGTTTTTGACCCAAATCCACCGACAAGGTCCGGATATAGGTTCCCTTGCTGCATTTGACTCGGAAGCGAAAACGGGCTAGTCCTTCTTCATAGCTAATCTCACTAGTGCGCCTAAAGTCATAAATGGTTACCTGCCGGACAGGCCGTTCCACTTCTTCTCCTGCCCGTGCATATTCATAGAGCTTACGTCCATTGACCTTGACCGCTGAATACATAGGCGGTACCTGCTCGATTTCTCCCACCATCTGGGCAATCATGCGATCCACCTCTGCTGCATCTAAAGGTGCTTCCACTGGGGTCCGCTCTATGACTTCCCCACTGGCATCCTCTGTCGTCGTAGAAAATCCCAAAGTGATTTCTCCCTCATAGACCTTGCCTTCATCTTGCATAAATTCGACCATACGAGTTGCTTTTCCAACTGCAATCGGAAGCACTCCCACCACATCCGGATCTAAGGTACCACCGTGACCGATTTTCTTGGTTCCTAAAATCTTACGCAGTTTAAAAACCGCATCATGCGAGGTCATGCCTGCTTCTTTTTTTAAGTTGATAATACCATTCATGTCTTGCTTTCTGATTTCCTTTCTCATCATGTGGTTAATAAAGTTTTTTTCATTCGTTCCAGTATCATTTAAACCATCCTCTCATGCTTTTGATCAGGCTATTGGCACCTTTTTTAAGATTACTTTTTAATCCAGCATCAATAACAAATCTGTAGGTAAATACCCTACTATTCACCTCTGTCTCTCCAATTCTTTATGATAGTATAAATAAAATGTATCAGTATTGCTACTAAAAATGCGAACAAAGGGCGTAATGATACCAAACTGATACCCACAACAAAGAAGGCTGATAAAAAATAAATGATAAACGCCTCTAACTTAGAAGGTTTTCTAGCCTCTGGAAGCATATCTAAATGTTCCTTCGTTAGAGCTGAGCGATTAGTGAATTGATAAAAGAAACGATATCTTGCAGATAAAGAATCAATATCTAAAAAGTCATATCCCCTAATATAATCAATTACGTAAAACATCAGTAAATTGTCAATTTCGTCAATATTTTCAGTATAGAGAGAAAAATTTCTCTTTCCAGCAATTGCAATATTACTTGCAGCATAAACGGCAATCGGAATGCCATCTTTTGTGACAGGTGAAATATCTCCTTTACTACCTGAACCTACACACGTCATTTCATAGTTATTTAAATTAAATTGAAAAACTCCATGCCAGTATGCTTGTTCCCATAAATGGTCAAATCTTTCTTCTTCAAAATAAATCAAATCCTTATTTAACCCTCTTGCGACTATTCTTTTCTTCTTAGAAATGAATTCTGATACTTTCAAGACTAGAATTTCTACATCTTTTGCATATAGACGATAACCTTCATCTTCTTGAACGATTTCAATTCTTTCAGTCCAATGTTCATCATCAGGTAATTTTGACTCAAGGATAAATCCTTCTGAGTTTCCACGTAATTTTAATTGTATTTCCATGTTTTACCCCCCTATTAATAAGCCCAATCCAAATGGTCCTAGTTTCATTTTTGCCTCTGCTTATTAGTATCTGGACAATGATTAACAATCATGACAGGCTCCACACCTTCTCTCACCCGAACAACACTCCCAATCGGTAAAGTAGTACGTTCTGACATCAGTTTTCAACTCCTAAATATTTCTGAGCTTCCTGAACATAGAAAAGCTCTGGATTTTCATGGGCGATGCTTTCAAACAAACTACGGGCACGAGCTTCATCTCCTTTTAGCTGAGCATTGAGGGCTCCGTAATAAGAAAACATGATTCGAGCTAGCTTATTTTCGGGTTCGGCAGTATCGAAGTAGTCGTTTATTTCTTTATTGAACACGATATCTTTTATAGCTTGAGCTTGGGCGATTAGTTTAGCCTTACCATCTTTCGAATCTGGCGCCTTGGACAACTGCAATCGGAAGCACTCCCACTACATCTGGATCCAGCGTTCCCCCATGGCCAATCTTCTTGGTTCCTAGGATTTTTCGCGGTTTAAAGACCACATCATGTGAAGTCATCCCTGCTTCTTTTTTTACATTGATAATTCCGTCTATCTGATTTGCTCTTTCTAGCTCATGTGTGATCACCCTAGTCACCGACCCTTTATTATACCATGAAACGAGACTTCTTGTCTCTGTTCCCTCTTCCCATGAGCTTCAAAAAAATCCCGTAGCAGATTTCAGACTTTTTAAAATGGGTTTGATACAATAGAAAACGAAAGAAGGTGTAACATATGTTAATGTATGATGTTATTGTTATTGGATTTGGTAAAGCTGGTAAAACACTTGCAGCGAAATTATCAAGCCAAGGGAAAAAAGTCGCTCTGATTGAAAAGAGCAAGTCTATGTATGGTGGTACTTGTATCAATATCGCTTGTATTCCCACTAAGACCTTGATTGTTGCAGCGGAAAAAGGCTTGGATTTTGAACAAGCTATGAGTGAAAAGAATGCGGTCACCACTCGTCTCAACGGCAAGAACTACGCAACCATTGCTGGAACAGGTGTGGACATTATCGATGCAACTGCTCGTTTCGTTTCCAACAAGGTCATCGAAATTCAAGCTGGTGAGGAAAAAGAAGAATTGACAGCTGAAACCATTATTATTAATACTGGTGCAGTGCCAACTATCCTTCCAATTCCGGGGCTAGCTGAAAGTAAATTTGCTGTGGATTCAACCGGTATTCAACGGTTGGAAAACCTACCAAAACGCCTGGGTGTTCTTGGCGGTGGACCAATCGGATTGGAATTTGCCCATCTCTACAATACCTTGGGTAGCCAAGTTACAGTATTAGACGCCTCTGAAGCATTCTTGCCACGGATTGAGCCAAGCATTGCAGCTCTTGCAAAAGGCTACCTGGAAGAAGATGGCATTCAGTTCTTGCAAGGTGTTCATACCCAAGAAATCAAGGATGGTGAAGCTAGCTTAACCCTTGTAACCGATAAAGGAGACTTCGAGTTTGATATCCTTCTCTACGCAACAGGTCGTAAGCCAAACACAGCTGGTCTTGGTCTTGAAAACACAGACATCCAAGTCACTGATCGTGGAGCGATCCAAGTCAACCGTCATTTGGAAACCAGCGTCTCTGGTGTCTTTGCAGTTGGGGATGTCAATGGTGGTCCACAGTTCACCTACATGTCGCTCGATGACTTCCGCATTGTCTTCAACTACCTTACAGGCGATGGTAGCTACAACCTTGAAACTCGTAGAAATTATGCGACAACACTCTTTATTGCTCCTCCACTTGCCCAAGTCGGCTTGACCGAACAAGAAGCGCGTGACAAAGGACTTCCAGTTGCTGTTAAAGAATTGCCAGTTGCTGCCATGCCTCGTGGACATGTCAATGCAGACCTTCGAGGTGCCTTCAAAGCCGTGGTCAACCCAGAAACTAAAGAAATTCTTGGAGTGACACTCTTTGGAGAAGCTGCAGGCGAAATCATCAACCTGATCACCATGGCCATGGACAACAAGATCCCTTATACTTACATTGCAAAACAAATCTTTACCCACCCAACCATGGCTGAAAACCTAAACGATCTCTTTGCGATTTAAATAAAAACGCTGGAAATTTTTCCAGCGTTTTTTAGTTTAAGAATCCACAGACAGCCTCTTGAAATGCTTTATTTTCTTCATAAAGAGCATGCCCAGAATGCTTTAGAATAAGGAGCTGACAACCCGAAATCGCTTTTGCCAGTTCCTTGGATCCGTCCACACCAATCACATCATCTTCAAGCGCACCAAGGACAAAGGTTGGACACTGAATTTCCTTTAAGACCTCACGGCTATTATGTTCCAGGCAAGACTGAGACTGAATGGCTATTCTATTTTCATCTTTGATTCGCCCCAAGCGACCCATAATATTATAAAGCAACCGCCACTTTTGATAGCTCTTTTGCGTATAGGAATGCTTTGCAATATCCAGCATGAGATGCTTAAAATTTCCAGATTGACTAAGTTTTTGCCAATGCTCAATTCGTTCTCTAGCAAGTTGACTAGGTTTTGCAGTGGTCACAGCTAAAATGATCTTTTGTACCTTTTCAGGGAAATCCGCCACCAACCATTGGGCAATCATTCCACCTTGTGAAATCCCCATGACATAGGCTGTATCTAAGTTCAGCGCCTCCATTGCTTCTGCTACATCTGCTGCCATATCCCGCGTCGTATAGCCCTGCCTCAACTCATTGATTCGAGAAAAAACATAGATTTTATAACACTTAGCAAGTAGACGATAAGAGAGGGAAAAGAGCTGGGCCTTTCCTTTAACGGTCTGAAGCCCATCCCCCAAGCCTAGTATGATCACTAATGGCTGCTTACCTTTACCAAATGTTACATAGTCCATGGTCTTTTCGTTAAAATATAAGGTTTTCCCTTTTGTTGAAGACATTACTTCGTTCCCTCTACTATTTTTTCATGATTTATTCATGTTGAGTTTTTAAATGCAAGGCAAAGCCAGCAGTCACTTTTTCAAATCCAACTGCCTGATAAAACTGATGTGCAGTATTTCGTTCAGCGGTTAATCCACTATTTAGAGCCAGTGCCTTAACTCCTTCTTTTACTGCTTGTTTTTTCAATTCATCGATTAGCCTACTAGCAATTCCTTGTCGTCTTGTTTCTTTTGCAACTGACAAAGCCAAAATACGATAGTAAGATCCATCTGCTTCAAAAAAGAAGAGCTTTGCATAACCTAAGAAACCTAAAATTTCTCCGTTTCTTTCAGCTAAAAGACAGCCATAATGCGGCTGAGAAAGAATCATTTCTAAACGTCGAGACAGCTTAGAAGCGGTCGTTGGATAGCCCAAGTCTTCGTATAGAGACAGTAGGGCTTCAGCATCTTTCATGGTTGCTTTTCGTATCTGCATAGGATTCTCCTATTCTTCCTTCAAGGCATCAAACTTAGCCTTCATGGTTGGATTTTTCCGTGTCAATTTTTTAACGGAAACATCATCCAACTTGTTGTTAGCAAGACGAAGTTGATTTTCTGATGTAGTCAAGAACTTCTTAACTTCTTCCATCCGTTTAATAGCCTTGTCAATTTCATCGATGGCCTTACCGAAGTTGACGGAAGCTGAGTTGTAGTTCTTAGCAAAGGCAACTTTGAAAGCATCCAGGTCTTCTTCAAAGTGGGTGATGTCGATATTTTGTTCACGAACAAGCGCCAATTCCTGCTTGTATTTGAGGGAATTGAGGGCCGCATTACGCAGGAGCCCAATGATCTGGATAAAGAACTGAGGACGCACCACATACATCTTCTCATACTCGTGGCTAACATCGACAATCCCTGTGTTGAAGTAGTCATTATCTGCCTCAAGCATGGTCACCAAAACCGCATATTCACAGTTCTTTTCTCGACGGTCCTTGTCCAATTCCTTGTAGAAATCCGCATTCTTATGCTTCTTCTCGGTCCCGTCGGCTTCATTCTTCATCTCAAACATGATGGAGATAATCTCCACTCCATTTTCATCACACTCGCGGAAGATAAAGTCACCTTTAGACCCACGTGCAGAGACCTTGTTGTCCTTTTCAAAATAGGCATTTGGGAAGGCAAAACTGCGAACCTTGTTGAATTCACTTTCCGCATACTGCTCCAGACTTTCACCGATAGCTTTTGTAGATTGTTGGGCCTTGAAATTCTTGTAGAACTCGACCTGTTCATTGGCCGCCTTTAGCTGGGCTTCATAATTTTGTTTAACAGAAGCTAGGGACAGTTCATTTTCCTTCTCTTGAAGGAGCAATTGGTTTTGTACCTGATCACGCTCCTTCTCCAAATTAGAAAGCGTCTTTTGCAGTTGGTTCTCATGCTCCAAGCGCAAGGTAGCCAACTGATTCTCCAGTGCTTGCACTTCTTTTTCTTTCTCTAGCAGGCTTTGGCTAGCCGTTTGCTCCACCTCTTTTTTAGCCAATTCTTTTTCAGTATCAAACTGTTGAATCTGGTTTTGTAACTGGGCAATTTCTTGATCCTTCTTAGCTAACTTCTCTTGTTGCTCATTAAGGGCCTTTTGCTCAGCCAAAGCCAACTCTTGCCGAATCCGCTCATGAATTTCCTTGTCAAACTCCGCTGTCCGTACCTGTGACAAGAGCTCGCTGTATTGACTTTCATTAACTGTAAAAACTTCCCCACAGTTGGGACACTTGATTTCGTTCATAGCATGCCTCTTTCTCTATTCTTAGTATATTATATCATGCCACCTGTAAAATCAAAACCAGCAAACGAGGCTTGCTCCTACTATTTCCCTCCACAATCAAGTTTATGGCAATGAATAGAGTAAATGAGAGGATTTGTTAAAGCAGAACGATGTCCATTAAAACTTCCCGCTGTGAGAAAAGCAGGAGAAACAGATTTGTTTCTCCTGCTCGGTAGATTTGAGACGGAAGGCTCAAATCTAAGGTATGGAATCCCAAAGGAAGTCGCTACCGTCCGCCCTCACCTAAGGGAAGTTGATAAAAGGACAAAACCATCAAGTTAGGCTTACTGGCTTTAGTTTATTTCTTCTCAATCGGAGCGACACTGGCCAAGAGTTTTTTGAGACCCACTTCTGGGAAGTTGATCTTGAGCTCTTGGGTATTGCCACTACCAGAGACTTCTAGGACAGTTCCTTCGCCCCACTTCTTGTGAATGGCAATATCACCAATGGCCCAAGCGACACTTTCTTTGGTGCTAGAACGGTTGCTATTGCCAAAGGGGAGGCTTGATGACGTGAGGGCACTTGGAGCTGCTTGTCTCTTGCGCTCTTGAAGGGCTTGTGACAGGCTCATTCCTTTTCCAAAGGTTGTTCCGCCTCCATTGCTATAAGAAGCCTTAAAGCTAGTGTTGGCTGGACGGGCCAAGCCCTGGTAGGTCAATAAATCCGAGCTAATTTCATTGATGAAACGCGTCGGGCGGTTGTAGCTGGTCCGTCCAAAGAGCAAACGAGAGTTGGCATTGGTCAAGAAAAGAACCTTCTCTGCCCGCGTGATTCCTACATATGCTAGGCGACGCTCTTCTTCCAATTCATCCGGATCCTCAGCTGCTCGACTAAGAGGAAAGACATTTTCTTCCATCCCAATCAAGAAGACGACTGGAAACTCCAATCCTTTAGCCGCGTGAAGGGTCATCAAGGTGACTTCTGAGGTCTCTTGAGCTCCATCATCTGTATCGGCAATCAAAGCCAAATCGTTCAAGAAGCGACTCAGGGTCTCCACACCTGATTCGTCTTCGACGGTCTCTCCGTTTTCATCAAAATTCTTGGTAACAGATAGGAACTCTTGGATATTCTCGATGCGGGCCTGACTTTCCAAATTTCCCTGATTGGTTAGGGCTGTCATATAGCCTGTCTTGTCAAGGACTTCTTCGACCAATTCTGTAATGGTCAGCTGGTCCAATCTTTCTCTCAAATCAAGAATGAGATTGGCAAAGTCCCAGATGGCTTGGGCAGCCTTTCCTTTGATGCCTGAGAGCATGATATTAGCCGAAGCATCTAGAAGTGAGGACTCTTGCATTTGAGCAAAGTCACGAATCTTATCCACTGTACCTGGCCCGATTCCCCGCTTGGGTTCATTGATAATGCGCTCAAAACTGATATTGTCACTAAGGTTGGCAATCAAGTTTAGATAAGCAATGATATCCCGAATTTCCTTCCGGCTGTAGAACTTGGTGCCCCCTACCATGGTGTAGGGAATGTTAGACTTGAGCAGCGCTTCTTCAATGGTCCGGGACTGAGCATTGGTCCGGTAGAGAACGGCAAAATCACGGTGTTTGTAGCCAGCTTCGCGACTAAGCTCTTCAATCGTTTTAGCAACAAAGACCGCTTCATCCTGCTCGTCATTAGCCCGGTAGTAGACAATCTCTTCCCCGTCAGCATTTTGGGTCCAGAGATTCTTCGGACGGCGGTTCCGATTGTTTTTGATCACATCGTTAGCTGCTTGTAGGATGGTTTTAGTGGAGCGATAATTTTCCTCTAACAAGACGACCTTGGCATCGGGATAATCCTTTTCAAAGTCGAGAATATTTTGCATGTCTGCTCCCCGCCAGCCATAAATAGACTGGTCAGCATCCCCAACAACACAGATATTTTTAAAGCGAGAAGCTAAGAGTTTGACCAATTGGTATTGGGCATGGTTGGTATCTTGGTACTCATCTACATGGATGTATTGGAACTTCTGCTGGTAATAGGTCAGCACATCAAGATGCTGGTCAAAGAGACGCAAGGTCAACATGATCAAATCATCAAAGTCCACCGCTTCTGACTGACGGAGTTCCTTTTGGTAAGCCTCATAGCACTTGGCGACGATCTGGGTGTACATATCCCCCGCTTGGGCAGCATAAGCCACTTCATCAATTAAGTCATTCTTGGCATTGGATATAGTTCCCAAAATGGTTCGTTCATTCCATTTCTTAGGATCCAAGTTTAACTGCTTGAGAATCCGTTTCATCAGTGTTCGTTGCTCACCTGGATCAACAATGGTAAAGTTACGATTGTAACCAATGTGATCCGCATCGTAGCGAAGGATACGCACACACATGGAGTGGAAGGTGGCGATCAAGCAATCTTGGGTTGCTGGATTCAACTGATAAGCCCGCTCTTTCATCTCCCGAGCGGCCTTATTGGTAAAGGTAATAGCCAAGATATTCCAAGGATTGACCATTTTTTCGTCAATCAAGTAAGCAATCCGATGGGTCAAGACACGTGTCTTACCAGAACCTGCCCCCGCCATGATCAAGAGGGGACCTTCTGTCGTTTGGACCGCCTCTGCCTGGCGATCATTCATACCATTCAATAAAGGATTCATCTCATACTCCTCATTCATTCAATCGTTCTATTATACCACATTTTCGCCCTTTCTCCTTTTGGAAACAGTTGGCATCATTTGAATTTTACACTCAAAAAGGCTATAATAAAGCCTTAAGAAGAACGAACATTTCCTCATCAACAACGATCCAAGTTTGTCGCTTAGGAGGAAATCTACAGAAGTCTGGAGGAGGTCTAAGTGAATCAATCACAAAGTAATTTAAAACTAGCCGAACGTGGAGCCCTGATCAGTATTGTCGCCTACCTGATTCTTTCCGCTGCCAAATTAGCAACAGGCCACCTGCTTCACTCCTCCAGTTTGGTCGCGGATGGTTTTAATAACTTATCCGATATTATCAGTAATGTCGCCCTTCTCATCGGCATTCGCATGGCCCGCCAGCCAGCTGACCGCGACCACCGATTTGGTCATTGGAAGATTGAAGATCTAGCTAGCCTGGTAACTTCCATCATCATGTTTTATGTGGGCTTTGATGTCCTACGAGATACGGTTCAAAAAATTCTCAGCAGGGAAACAACTGTTATTGATCCTTTAGGAGCCATTGTTGGAGTTGGGTCAGCCCTTGTCATGTTTGCGGTCTATCTTCATAACCGCACTTTAGCCAAGAAAGCCCAATCCAAGGCCCTCAATGCTGCTGCTAAAGATAACCTGTCTGATGTGGTCACTTCTTTAGGAACCTCTGTTGCGATTGGAGCTAGTGCTCTTAACTATCCAATTGTGGACCAATTGGTGGCCATTGTCATCACCTTCTTTATCCTAAAAACTGCCTACGACATTTTCATTGAATCCTCCTTCAGCCTCTCAGATGGATTTGATGAAAGTCTTCTTGATAAATACAAGGCTGCCATTCTAGAATTGCCAAAGGTCAGCCGGGTCAAATCCCAACGGGGACGGACCTATGGAAGCAACATTTACCTAGATGTCGTCATCGAAATGAATCCAGACCTCTCTGTTTATGAGAGCCATGCGATTACCGAAGAGGTCGAGCGCCTTCTCAAGGAAAAATTTGGGGTCTTTGACATTGACGTCCATGTGGAGCCAAGTTCTATCCCTGAAGATGAGATTTTGGACAATGTCCTTCTCAAATTAAAGACCTATGAGGAACGTTTGCAGGCTCAACAGGAATACCAAACCCTCCTGGCTGACAACTTCACCCTCATCAATGAGTATGGCCAAGAAAGTCACAAGGAGGACCTGGTCCGTTTGCAGGAAGAACATCAAATTCCCTTTAAGAATTTCGAAATCGAATCCATCAGTCAAAAGACCAAATTGATTCGCTATGAGTTAAATAACCAGATCCATACCAGTCTCTGGCGGCGTCATGAACACTGGCAAAAGGTCTTTCACCAAATTACCAGTAAACAAGAAAAATAGCACTCTTTACCTCAATCTAACCAGAATAAAAGCTACTGCAATTCCTTTCTGCAGTAGCTATTTTGTAAGAAAAAATAGTCCTCATGGACTATTCTTCTTCTTTAATAAAACCAAATTTATTTAGAGGGTACAATCTGAAATCGACAACACCCTCAATCTGATCTGCTTGAATATAACCAAATTCACGACTGTCTTTGGTATTGTTGCGATCATCATTTAGGACTAAGTAACTATTACTAGGTACTTTTCCAGCCTTGGTTCCCTTGAGTTCTCTAGAGAAAAAATCATTTGTAAAATAATCGCCACTTGGGGCAGCCAAATGTTTGGTCTTCATCTTGTCCAAATACGGCTCTGCTGTAGCTACACCATTCAGATAAAAGACATCATCCACATAGCTGACCTCATCGCTCTCTATCGCAATGACACGTCCAAGATATTGTTTCTCTTTTACATGATAGAGGACCAAGTCCGTTCGATCAATTTTCCCCTTTTTAGTCGCTAATACTAAATCATCTTTCTTAACGGAGGCATTGGCCATTTGATCAGATACCCACAATGGTTGAAAAACAAATAGGCGCAAAGTAAGGAGTACCAAGCCCAATATTCCAATGATGATAATATTCCGAATCAAATCCCTTTTCGACATTCCTATCCCCCCTTTCAGCTCATTTCATTATACCATTTTATTAGACAATAAAAAAGGCCCACATTCCCAAATTGTCAGAAAATTGCTCTAAAAAGAAAAACCTTGTCTCCAAGCTTTAAACTTAGAAAACAAGGTTTGTTCATTGATTAGATTAACGGACTGTACGGATACGCATTGTGTTTGTACGAACAGCTTCGCCAAGTGGTACACCTGCAACGATAACGATATCGTCACCAGATTGTACAAGACCTGCTTCTACTGCTTTACGTTCTGCGATTTCGAACATATCGTCAGTTGATGATGGAGCTTCAGTCAACATTGGGATAACACCCCAGTTCAACATCAATCCACGCTCTGTCAATTCGTCAAATGTCAAGGCCAAGATGTCAGCATCTGGACGGTATTTAGAAATCAAACGTGCTGTGTGACCAGTCTTAGTCAATGTTACAATCAATTTGATGTCCATTGAGTTTGTAGCATCTTTAACAGCTGAAGCCATAACTTCTGTCTTAGAATTACGTTCGAATGAATCTGAGTTCAAACGTCCATATTCGTTAAGAAGAGTTTGAGCGTTCTTGTCAATAGTTGCCATTGTTGTTACAGACTCAAGTGGGTATTTACCATTTGCAGACTCACCTGAAAGCATAGTAGCGTCAGTTCCGTCGATAACTGCGTTGAAGACGTCAGATACTTCTGAACGAGTTGCACGTGGTTTTTCAGTCATTGTTTCAAGCATGTTTGTTGCAGTGATAACAACTTTACCAGCAGCGTTCACTTTTGTGATGATCATTTTTTGGTAAACTGGAACCATTTCGAATGGTACTTCGATACCCATGTCACCACGAGCAATCATGATACCGTCAGCAGCTTCAATAATTTCATCCAAGTTATCGATACCTTGTTGGTTTTCGATTTTAGCAAACAATTGAACGTGACCGTTACCAGTTTCTTCACAGATGGCACGAACTTCGTTTACGTCTTTTGCAGTACGTACGAATGAAATCGCGATGAAGTTGATACCTTGTTCCAAACCGAAGCGGATATCAGCGTTATCACGTTCAGCAAGAGCTGGGAAAGGAATTTTCGTGTTAGGAATGTTCACACCTTTTTGTTTAGCGATCACACCGTCATTTTCAACTTCACAAACGAATTCACGAGTTGCGTCGTCTTTTTCTACAACACGAAGACCCAATTTACCATCGTCAACCAATACTTGGCGACCAACTTCAACGTCATCATAGATGTCAAGCGCACCTGCAACGTTCAAGGCAATCACTTCACGAGTTGATTTGATTCCTTGTTTAGTAGCAACACGGATTTTTTCACCAGTCTTATATGAGTACTCTTTAGCATCGCCTTCGAACAATTCAGTACGGATTTCTGGACCTTTTGTATCAAGAAGGAAACCAACTTTTTTACCTGCAAGTTTTTCTGCAAGTTTAACAGTAGCCATACGGTCACCTTGTTCTTGGTGGTCACCGTGTGAGAAGTTGAAACGGAAAGTGTTTGCTCCAGCTTCGATCAATTGAGCAATGTTTTTAGCTGATGCTTCAACGTCAAGTTTTTCACCCCAGTATCCGTCATCACCGAATTTTTTACCACCACGGATTTCTACCGCAGGACCTAAGGTTGCAACGATTTTTACACGTTTGTTCATGATTTCTATGACTCCTTTTAAAATACACTGTCTTTTTAGACAAATTTTAACAAATAAATATTAAATAGAAGATAAGCTACGGTTCAACTCTGCAAGGTTCAAGTCAGCCTTGTGAGGGTTGTTCACTTTAATCTTACCATCTTCAGTTAAGCTAAAGAGGGCACCTTCTTCTGCACTACCAAGAATTGGGTTTTCCACCATTTGTTCATTGCGAATACCAACAGCTACGCCACCGATACCAGCTTTCAACAACTTAACAGCATGTGCACCCAAACGTGAAGCAAGAACACGGTCACGCGCAGTTGGTGAACCACCACGTTGGATATGTCCAAGTTCTGTTACACGAAGATCGCTTGTATCTCCAGCATCTTTCAAGGCTTTACCAAATTCAGCAGCTGACATCACACCTTCAGCAAGAACGATGATGTTGTGTGTACGACCTTTTTCGTAGCCCTTCTTGATGCTCTCAACGACATCTTCGATAGCAAAGCCTTCTTCTGGGATGATAATTTCATCCGCACCAGAAGCAATACCAGACCAAAGGGCAATATCCCCGGCATTACGTCCCATTACCTCGATAACGAAAGTACGATGGTGACTAGATGAGGTATCGCGGATCTTATCAATCGCGTCCATAACAGTTGTAACTGCTGTATCAAACCCGATTGTAAAATCTGTACCAACGATATCATTATCAATTGTTCCAGGAAGTCCTACAGCTGGGAAGCCATGTTCAGTCAAACGCATCGCTCCGTGGTATGATCCATCACCACCGATAACGACAACACCTTCGATTCCATGTTTCTTCAACTGCTCGATCCCTTTTAATTGACC
Source organism: Streptococcus sp. 1171_SSPC (assembly GCF_001069335.1). Lineage (NCBI taxonomy): Bacteria > Bacillati > Bacillota > Bacilli > Lactobacillales > Streptococcaceae > Streptococcus > Streptococcus sp. 1171_SSPC. Next base: position 98,702 of record NZ_JWAK01000035.1, on the reverse strand, counting down.
TTCGCGTTCAGCAAATTCAGGATAGCGAGCTGAATGAAGCATCGTTCCACCACGAGAAATAATATCTCCAACTGATGAAGCATCCAATTGATGGATATCACCAGCAACCATACCAGCGTATCCATTATAGATACCAAATACTTCCATTCCTTCAGAAATTGCTTGGCGAACAACTGCACGGATAGCAGCATTCATTCCAGGGGCATCTCCTCCACTGGTTAAAACAGCAATACGTTTCATTTCGATATTTGCTCCTTTTTTTTCTTTTACATTCTAAATGATTATAACACAAAGAGGCTCAAATTTCTCCTATTTTCCGTAGATTTTATCGATAAATCGTTTTCATAGCAATACTTGCCAGCTCATTTTCTAACTTCTCGTTTTTCTGGACGGAAACTCCTTTTAATTGAATGGTCTTTTTCTCCTCTTCATAGCGAATAACGACAGGATAGGGACCCGGATAGGCTTTTAAGATATCTAAAACTGCCCGGTCCTCTTGGTGATCAAACAATTGAATCCAAAAACGCTGATTGGTGGCTTCTTCTGCTTCCATTAAAACCATCTGAAGACGACCATCTCTAGATTGCACTTTTCCTTTGAGATAGTAGTAGCCCTTCTCTCTTATTTTTGAGCTATAGTGGCGATAAGTATCAGGAAAAAGGGTGACATCCATCTTCTTTTGGAGATCGGAAACTTGTAAAAAGGCCATATTTTCTCCATTTTTGGTTCGGATTGTCCGGATTGATTGGACTTCAACCAAGATGGTGGCCTGTTCTCCTTCGCTTAAAGAAGCGATTGGTCGAGTCGGTTTGCTACTTGCTGCTACTATTTCCACCAGAGGATGAGGGCTGAGACCGACCCCAATGACCCTCTGCTCCATTTCATACTTCTCAGCCTTGCTATAATCCTCAGCATCCATCCAGGAATAATTAGCTTGACCAAATAAGCTACCCAATTCATCCGCAAAGACAAATAGGTTGGGAAGGTTCTGAAGGACTTTTCTGCGATTTTTTTCAAAGCAGTCAAACAAGCCCAATTCTACCAAAGGAGTTAAAAGAGGAAGTTTGTGGTATTGGCTTGGCAAGCGCAAGATAAAATCTTCTATGCTCTCAAAGGGTCGTTGTTCAATAATCCAATAGGCTAGATCTTTTGGGAGACCTTTGATATTTTTCATTCCTAGATAAATCTTCTGATCTTGGAACTTATCCTTATAAGGAATGGTATTAATGGTCAAAGGAGCCACTTGGAAATCAAATTGCAGCGCATCGGTCAAATAATCACTGCTAGAGTAGTTGAGCATAATGTCAAAGAAGACATCTGGATAATGGACTTTAAAGTAAGCCAATTGGAAGGCCAAGGCTGAGTAGGCATAGGCATGGGAACGGTTGAAGCCATAGCCAGCAAATTTTTCCATAATGGCAAAGACTTGCTTGGCTTTTTCTGCACTGTGTCCAAGCGCGACAGCCCCCTTGATAAAGTCATCTTCCATCCGATGCATTTCTGCCACGTTCTTTTTCCCCATGGCCCGTCTGAGGATATCGGCTTTTCCTAGACTAAACCCAGCAAAGGTCTGGGCCACCTGCATGACTTGCTCCTGATAGAGCATGATGCCATATGTTGGTGCTAGAACCCCTTCCAAACTAGGATCAATCATATCGACCTTCTCTTTGCCATGCTTGCGTTTGACGAAATTATCAATATAGTCACTAGCCCCAGGCCGGTTCAAAGATGTGGTCGCAACAATCTCCTCAAAACAGTTGGGTTGAACCCGTCTTAATAAACGGATAGCTCCTGCTTGCTCAAACTGGAAGATTCCCTTGGTATTCCCCGCAGCAAACAAAGCAATCGTTTCCGGATCTTCTAGAGGAATATCCTCGATTTTAATATCCTTTTGATATTTTTCCTTTACTGCTTCCTGCATCCGTTGAGCAAAAGTCAAATTTCGGAGTCCTAAGAAGTCCATCTTGAGCAGACCATTTGCCTCAACACCATGGGCATCATATTGGGTCAGATTCATCTCCTCGCCCATCTTGATCGGGATTTGATTGGTGAGATCTTCTCCACTCATGACGACTCCTGCCGCATGAATCGACGTCTGACGTGGTTGCCCTTCAATCCTCTTCGCAATTTCAAAGCCCTTCCGGTATTCTGGACGACTTTGGATGGCTTGGCGAAAAGCTACATTCTTTTCATAAGCGGAAGCCAAGGTATCCCGTAAGCCAATCCGCTTGGTGAGGTTGGTTAACTCATACTCTGGGGTTCCAAATCTCTTAAAAACATCTCGAATGGCTTGTTTGGCTCCAAAAGTTGAGAAGGTCACAATTTGAGCCACATGAGGACTGCGGTAGCGATTTTTAACATACTGGATAAATTTGGGACGATAAACATCTGGAATATCAATATCAATATCTGGCATGGTATAGCGCTCTAAGTTCAAGAAACGCTCAAAGAGGAGATTGTTCTTGACTGGATCAATCCCTGTGATATCTAAAGCATAGGCTACTAGACTACCAACTGCTGATCCACGTCCCATCCCCATATAATAACCTTGGCTTCGACCAAACCGTAACAAATCCCAGACAATCAAAAAGTAGTCATCAAAGCCCATCTGATGGATGACATCTAATTCATGACGCAAACGCTCTTGGTAGACTGTCTGGTCCAGCCCCTTATTTCTCAAGCCCTCCTCAGCCAACTCACGTAATTCCTCGACTGCAGGTTTCTCTGGATTGAAGCGGGGAAGCTTTAATTGCGTATCAATCTCATAATGAACAGCCGCAAGAGTCTTCTCTAGATAAGAAATACTATCTGGATAGTTATGAGCAAAGGCCCGCTCCAACTCTTCTGGTGGCAGTAACATCATAGAAGTGTCAACAGCTCCCACTTCTTTCAGACTGCAATTATTGCGAATGGCATGGAGCATCTGAAGACTCTCCAAATCACTCATTGAAAAATAGCGGACTGTATGGAGGGGGAAAACAGGACGAGAAAACTGTTTCGCTGGAGTATCTGGAAAGACACCAATCGCAAAGTCTTGACCCAAGTCTAAATACTCAATCCCTTCAAAATAGGGAACGATAATGGCTAGATCATCCAAAAAGTGTTGAAAGGCCGACCAGTCAGTTGTTCCCATCATTTTCATGCTGGAAATCTTGATTAAATGTTTATAACCTACGGTACCTAATGCAAGCAAACGAATAGACAAGGGCCCCGCTGGTAACTCAACTTCTAAATCAAGACCTAGGACAGCTCCAATACCAGCTTTTTGGCACTCTTCTAAAAACTCGTAGGCCCCATATAGATTATCTATATCCATGAGACCAATCTGTTGGTAACCCATTTCTTTGGCACGCTGAATATAGTCTCTAATAGAGACTAAACTGTCCATAAAGGTATAAACCGATTTTGTGTCCAGTTGTGTAATCACCTTGCACTCCTTTTCGTCCGTTCTTTCCTTCTATTATACAGGAAATCCGCCAAAGAAGACACTCTTACCCATTGCCAATCCTGCCTAACAAAAAAAACAGATCAACTGATCTGCTTTCCTTTCTCTTACGGAAGACATGGGATTCGAACCCACGCACGCTGTTACACGCCTACCGCGTTTCCAACACGGCCTCTTAAGCCTCTTGAGTAATCTTCCAAACTAGTATCCATTATACGGAAAAGCGCTCCTCCTGTCAACAAAAAATTTAGGAATCGCTCACAAGATATCATTGCTTGATAGATTTTAAAGAAACAAAAAACGACAAGGATTTGTCGTTTGCATGTATAAAAATGGAGCCGGTGGGAATCGAACCCACGTCCAAACACCTGCCAACATATTTGTCTACAACCATAGGTTATGTATTGGTTTAACAGTCCCTCGACACATAACTCAAGCCAAGAAACTGCGAGTCCATTAATCTCTTATCAAACTGCTAGACAAAGTTTGATCGTATCTCGCTAAAATTAAGACCTGTCATCAGACACGAGCAATCCGAATCGGGTCACGCCTGCTGGTTTTTAGGCAGCTAGAGCGTAAGAAGTGTTATTTTTTGCAGTTATATTTAACTGAGCGTTTACGTCGCCACACGAGTCGCAAAATATGCCTCATAATGCCTGTCGAATCCGTAACGACCCCAAAATGATATACTCAAGTTTATCATTTTTTGGGTAAAATGGCAAAAGAAAAAGAGGAATTCCTCCCTCTTTCATTCTTATTGCAAGTTCAATTTGAATTTTGTTACATAATGAACTGTAAAGTACATCGCTACAATTTTCACTAGTTCATAGATATAAGCCGGAATAAAGTTAACAGCCAATACATCACTAAGGGTATCATAATAGCCACTTGACAGATATGAAAGGCTGGTTAACTCCACAGTAGGAAACATTCTTCCAATGATGCTAAGAACAACCCAAAGAATAAAACCAAAGACAAAGGCCATTACGACACGATGATTAATAAAAAGTTGGCCCAGTGAAATCGCACAATAGAGCATCAAAATCCCTGAAATGGTTGCTAACAATTGGAAAAACAAGGTTTGCCAAAACAGAGGGCCACCAATACGTTCAAGAAGTAGACCAAGCACCTCAAAGATATTCTGTTGTTGAGAAAGTCCAATTACACCTAGGAAAATAACCAAAGAAAGGACCAAGCTAATAAAACAGAAGATACTCCAAATCAAAGCAGAGGTAGCTTTTGCAAGTAAAACGGTATGAGAGCTAGTTGGCAAAGTCCAGGTCAAATAACCTTCTCGACCAAAAATATTATTGTAAAAACGACGAATAATAATGATATAGTTGGTCAAGGTCAAGCCAATGTAACCCGCAAAAATAACCAGAACAACAATTCCAACAATCGTATAGGTTGTATCTGCTGTATAACTTGCTGCGCCAGTAATAACACTAGAAGCTAATAAACCAGCAAAAATAGCGAGAATAGCAAGCACACCCGAAATAATGAGATACCACTTATAGGTTGCTTTTAATTCATATTTCATTAATTTCCCAAACATAAGAGCCTCCTAATACATTCTAAATTGTTCACGGAAGATCTCATCAATCGATTTACCGTATTGGTTACGTAAAACAGTTGTGTTTTCATGCAACAGAATACGACCTTGATTGATAAAGAGCGCTTCATCCAAGACTTGTTCAACGTCCGCAATCAAGTGGGTTGAAATCAATACTGATGAGTTTGGACGACGATTTTGAATGATGGTTCTAAGAATGTAGTCACGCGCAGCAGGGTCCACTCCACCAATTGGTTCATCAAGAATGTACAAATCCGCTTCACGGCTCATGACCAAAATTAATTGAACTTTTTCTTTATTCCCTTTAGAGAGTTGTTTCAATTTTTGCTCTGGGTGCAATTGTAAATCGTTCAACAATTGATAGGCACGTTGCACATTGAAATCTTTATAGAAGTCTTGGAAGAAACGGAGAGTCTCTGAAATCTTCATATTCTCATCCAAATAAGTTGTATCTGGTAAATAAGAAACGACTTGTTTGGTTCTTGCAGACGGCACTTCACCATGGATGTAAACATTTCCCGAAGTAGGTTGCAAAAGCCCATTCACTAATTTAATGATGGTTGTTTTACCACTTCCGTTTGGTCCTAACAAACCAATGATACGACCCGGTTGAATATTGACACTCACATCATATAAGGCAATGTGCTTACCATACACTTTTTGAACATGGTCTAAGTAGACCAAAGGGTACTGATTCATAATCTTCTCCTTAATTTAATAATGATTCTATTATAACCTTACTAAGAAGTGATTGCAAGATATAATCGTAAAAGAAGATATAATATTCGTACTATTTGACATCCAAACTATCTTCGCAAAAAAAGAGGAACATCCATTCCTCCTTTAAAACAATTTTATTTAATTCCTAGAGCAATTCGCGCATAGCGGCTCATCTTCTCAACTGTCCAAGCTGGATACCAGACCAATTTCACATCGACCTTGGTCACTTCTTCCATTCCTGTTAAAGCATCATAAATCTGATCCGTCAGCAAGTCTGCCAATGGACAGCCCATGGTGGTGAGGGTCATATCGATTTCTGTTTCACCAGTTTCACCATCAAACCGAATTTCGTAGACCAAACCAAGGTTGACAATATCTATACCTAATTCAGGATCGATGACCTGCTCTAGATTTTCAAGAATACGGTTTTTAATTTGTTCGATTTCTTCTGTCGTATAACTCATTCTTTACTCCTTCTTCACTCAGTTCAACCCCAGGAAGAATTATTTTGTTTACAGCAAGCCCTAGATTCAAAGGGCTCTAGAAAAGGGCACCCGGACCTAGGTTGCTTTCCCATTTCTAGGCGACCATTAAAAAGGGCCACTGGACCTGGGCCACTCTCTTGTTTTTTGGTGGCCGTTAAAAAGGTCCCCCGGACCTGGGTCGCTTCTTCATTTCTAGGCGACCGTTAAAAGGGGCCACTGGGCCTGGGTCGCTTTTTTATTTCTAGGCGACCGTTAAAAATGTCCACTGGACCTGGCCACTCTTTTGTTTTTGGGTGGCCGTTAAAAAGGTCCCCCGGACCTTTTTAATCCTCTATAAAATCACGTAATGGTTTGCTTCTGCTTGGGTGGCGGAGTTTGCGGAGGGCTTTGGCTTCGATCTGACGGATCCGTTCACGGGTCACGTTGAAGACTTTCCCCACATCTTCCAAGGTCCGCATTTTTCCATCATCCAAACCGAAACGGAGACGAAGCACATTTTCTTCCCGGTCTGTCAGGGTATCGAGGACTTCATCCAATTGTTCGCGGAGAACCACTCGAGTGGTGTAGTCTACTGGATTTTCAATTACTTCGTCTTCGATGAAATCTCCCAAATGGCTATCGTCTTCTTCCCCGATTGGTGTTTCAAGAGAAACAGGCTCTTGGGCAATCTTCAAGATTTCGCGCACCTTATCAGGCGTCATATCCATGCGTTCAGCGATTTGTTCAGGCGTTGGGTCTTGTCCCAATTCTTGCAAGAGATTGCGTTGCTCCCGAACCAATTTGTTAATGGTTTCCACCATGTGGACAGGAATTCGAATGGTACGGGCTTGGTCTGCGATAGCACGAGTGATAGCCTGACGGATCCACCAAGTAGCATAGGTAGAGAACTTGAACCCTTTGGTATAGTCAAACTTATCAACGGCCTTCATCAAGCCCATATTTCCTTCTTGGATCAAATCCAAAAATTGCATTCCACGACCAACGTAACGTTTCGCAATGGATACAACCAAACGAAGGTTGGCTTCTGCCAAACGTTGCTTGGCTTCCAAGTCTCCTTGTTCCACTAAGATAGCCAATTCTTGCTCTTCTTCATTGGTCAAAAGAGGAACGACCCCAATTTCTTTCAAGTACATCCGTACTGGGTCATTGACCTTGGCAGAGTTGCTTCCAAGCAATTCCTCATCCGTCAACTCTGGTTCTTCCTCTTCATTGTTCAGGACACGCGCACTTGGATTTCCTTCCTTATCCGTGATGGAAATCCCTGCATCTTGAATCCGTTGCAACAAATCATCAATCCCATCGGCATCCAAGGTAAAAGGAATGACCAATTGATCATTGATTTCATCATCTGTTGCAGTACCACTTTTCTTATGACTACGAATAAACTCTGCAATTTGGACATCTAAAGTTGTGATATCTTTTTGTTCTTTCGCCATTCCTACTCCATTCTTCTTTTTTGAGCGATTAAGCGCTCGAGTTCCAATAAAGCCTGATCCGCATCTCCGCTGTGAGAGGCTTCTCGGACTTTCTTTCCTATTTGTTGACTTTCTTTGCGAAGAAGCTCCCGTTTTCTCGTTTCTTCCACTTCTTCCAACTCATTCTCCGCTATTTCATCCGGTAAATTTTCTTCTAACATCAGATACCAGGCCCGTTGCACTTCCTCTGTCTGCTCTGACAAATCCTGCGATGTCACTTCTCCATTTTGACAAAGAAGTTGGTACAAGGTCTGTAAGGCAGGGGTATCAAATGAAAAATCTGTCCGAAGACGATATTCATTCAAAACATAAGGAAAAGCATTCATCCGATGAAGGAGATGATTCTCCGCCCGGACCAGACGAGGCAGTTGCTTTTGGACAACAGTTGGACTAGCAACTGGATCCTGGGCCTGAACTTGTCCTTGCTCCTGACGTTGGCTACGCATCTGAAGGCGACTAGCATTAACCGTCTGTTCTACCTGCATATAATCAAAGTCGACCAAGAGATCGGCTAATTTATAAATATAGGTATTCTGTGCCGTTACAGATGGCGTCTGAGCAATTAAGGGAGCCATTTTTTCGACAAATTCAATCTGCGCCTGCAAATTTTCAATATTATCTGGCTTCCAATAATCCATGAGAAACTCTACGCGACTGAGACGTGTTTTTTCCAATAAATCCGCCAAAGCCTGAGGAGAATTCTTATTGAGATACTCGTCTGGGTCCATCTGATCAGGAATTTGAACAACCTCTACCTCCTGTTTTTCCAGGACCTCCAAAGCTTTTGCTGTCGCCAGCCTTCCCGCCTTATCCCCATCATAGGCCAAGATAACCTTTTTGGTAAATTTGCTCAGATGAGCCACATGTTCCTGCGTGAGGGCTGTCCCCATAGAAGCAACGGCATTCTCAATCCCAGCTCGGTAGGCTGCGATGACATCCATGAATCCTTCCATCAGATAAAGCTCATGGTTCTTCTTAGCGACCTGCTTGGCCTTGTCCAAATGGTAGAGCTCATAACTCTTGTTAAAAAGGAGCGTACCGCGGCTATTCTTGTATTTCCCCTGAGGCTTTGCTCCCTCAGCTGATTCACGCCAGAGTCGACCAGAAAAGGCAATGACTCGGCCAGTATCATCCGACAAGGGAAACATGATGCGATCTTGAAACGCATCATACATGATCCCCCTATCACTAATATGAAATAAACCTGAGTCGGCCAGAATATTTTCTGAAAACTTCCCTGAAACACTCTGAAGCAGATAATTTCCTTCTGCTGGTGCAAGCCCTATTTGAAAATGCCGAAGAACCTCATCATCAAGCCCTCGATCATACAAGTATTGCCGAGCCTCTTCACCCATCTTTGTCGTCATCAGGATGGCATGATAGAACTTGGCAGCCTCTTGATGGATTTCATAGAAGGGCTGTTTCTCATCTGCTTGTTGGGGCCTAGACTGACTTGGAGGAAGAGTCTGGACACGAATGCCCACCTGATCTCCGACAATTTGAACAGCTTCCATGAAGGAGACACCACGATAGTCTTCGATAAACTTAAAAACATCGCCTGAGCGACCACAACCAAAACAATGATAGAATTGTTTATCCTCGACCACATTGAAAGAAGGCGTCTTTTCACCATGAAAAGGGCAGAGACCTAAAAAGTTTCGTCCTGCCTTTGTCAATTGAACGACTTCTCCGATTACATCTACAATATTCACACTGTTTTTTATTTCTGAAATCAGTTGTTTGTCAACCATAAACAGTGCCTCCATTTTACCATAGAATATCATTAACTATTTTAAACTAATTTTTGTCAATTGTAAATCATCCGCATTGATTTTCACCCGATTTTTCCACATTTTTCCTGAGTTTTGAAAGCCTCCATTTTTCTTAAATCAACTTTTTAAAAAAATTTGAGCATATTTATTGAATACGAAAAAAATTTTAGTTATACTATGCTCTGTAAAATTTATTATGAAAGGACATATTTAGGATATGTTAAAAGATTTGAAAGCTTTTCTCCTTCGTGGGAATATTGTTGACCTTGCTGTCGCAGTCGTTATCGGAGCTGCATTTGGAGCTATCGTAACATCATTTGTTAACGATATCATCACTCCACTTATTTTGAACCCAGCTATGAAAGCTGCTGGTGTTGAAAAGATTGCACAATTGTCATGGAACGGTGTTGCTTACGGTAGCTTCTTGAGCGCTGTTATCAACTTCCTTGTTGTTGGTACTGTTCTTTTCTTCGTAGTAAAAGCTGCTGAGAAAGCTCAAAACCTTGGTAAAAAAGAGGAAGCTGCTGAAGAAGAAGCTGCTCCTACTCAAGAAGAGTTGCTTGCTGAAATCCGCGACTTGCTTGCAAACAAATAATCAGATAAAAAGATCCGATCTTCTAGCTAGAAGGTCGGGTTTTTTATCTTCAATTTTTCTAGAGAAACAAAAAACAGACCGAAGTCTGTTCTTGTATTCAATTAGAATTTTTTACGTTTACGAGCTGCTTCTGATTTACGTTTACGTTTTACAGAAGGTTTTTCATAGAATTCACGTTTGCGTGTTTCTTGAAGAGTACCAGCTTTAGTAACCGCGCGTTTGAAACGACGAAGAGCATCGTCAAGAGATTCATTCTTACGTACTACTGTTTTTGACATGTTTTTCACTCCCTTCAAGTTCAAGATCTATTCTATTCTACACGGAATTCTGTAGATTGTCAAGAAAAAGTTAAAGGAATTCATCTCTCACCATCATCTTAGCTTCAAAACTGTGCTAGAATTTCAGATTTTGGAAAATCCTTTCATTCATAACGATCATAAAGCTTTGACACTACTTGTTCGAATGCTTCCAATTCCTCCCAATAATTCGTTGGGAGATTGCGAATTCTACTTAGATCATTTGGATCAAAATGATAGACCATATGGCGCAAAATTTGACATTCAATCCAACGTAAGTCTTTCAGTTGCTCAAGACTAACAGAATCCATCCTTTCTAGATACTGACAAAGAGCAACAAGTGCGTCTGAATGAAACTCTTTCTCCTCATGCAAATAATATAGAAAACTAAAATAACCAGCTCTTCTATTATCTTTTATTATATTCCTTTCTTTCATCCCTACTCCTAATAATAAGCATTTACTGACTTAATTCGTCTCTTTTACAATCTTATAAAGAATCCATCGCCCACTCTTCTGACTTGTTAAAAGATTCAGTCCTTTTGACGACAAGAACTTACTAAACTCATCCTCCACTTTGAATTGTGGCAAGAAATAAACTAATTTTTGCCATTCACAAGCTAGCAAAAGCAGTCCATCTGATGTAAGAACTCTTCTTAACTCCGTAAATGAAGTCTCTATATCCTCCCAATGAAAATGCGTTTGAAAGCCTGTTATTAAATCAAACGTTTCATCAGGATAACCTGTCTTTCTAACATCTTTTCGTTCAAACTTAAGGTTTAAACTTTCCGAATCCTTCGCTTCTGAGATAGCAGTTGCTGAACTATCGATTCCTATAACTGTACTTCTTGGATAGATTTCTTTCAAAAAGATACTTGAACGACCGTTTCCTACTCCTACATCTAGTATTCTATGGACATCATTTTTATCCAGTTGTCTGGTTGCCCACACATACATAGGAAAATAAGTATAATTCCAAATTTTCATCATTCCTTTCCCGAGTATTCCTGTAGGATTCTTTGACTGCTGAATTAGATGATGCATTAAGAAATATAAAAATAATAAGCAGATGGTAATAATTATAATTAACAAGCTACTAACTCCTTTATTAAAATAACACAATTAAAGCCCCATAAAAAAACAGACTTAATTATTGTTTCTACACGAAACTTTCTTAAAAAAACACTTTCCGTAATGTCTACGAAAAGTATTCTGGTCTTACTTATAAAGGAAGGTAAAGAGGGCAATAGCAACGATTGCAGCCAAGATTGGTGCTACAACTGGTACCCAAGCGTACCACCATTTTGAATCTCCCTTGTGTTCACCTAAAACAGATTTTGGAAGGAAGGCGTGAACCAAACGTGGACCAAGGTCACGTGCAGGGTTCAAACCAGGTCCTGTAGGACCACCAAGTGATGTCACCAAAGCCATAACGAGGAATCCAAGTGCCAAGTGAGCCACTCCTAAACCAGGAGCATGTGCTTGTGACAAAGCCAATTTTGCGGCTGTTGAAGAAGCATCAAAAATCCCTCCCTGCTCAGTCGCTGCTCTTTGAGCTAGAGAAGCAACCTCTGCACCAAAGAAGTGTTTTGTCAAGGCAAGTGCACCGAAGAAAAGGACGAATGATCCAGCAAACTCATTGACGAAACCATTGATGGTTGCTGCTTTACGTGATTCTGGAGTTCCTTTATCCAAGCTAGAAATCGTTGAGAATGTTCCCAAGATATTGTTTGGATTTTCAGTTTGAAGGTAGTAAGGACGGTGAGTCGCAACGACAACCAATTGCCCAAACATAGCCCCAAGAAGTTGAGCAACGATGTAGTATAAAACATTTTCCCAAGGGAAGAGTCCGCTAACTGCAAGACCAATCGTAAAGGCAGGGTTGATATGGTTACCAGAAACGTTACCAAACATCAAGGCTGGCATCATAACACCTATTCCGTAGCCAATCGCAATCACGAGCCATCCACTTTGATGCCCCTTGGTACCCTTCAACTCAACGTTTGCAACGGCACCATTTCCTAAAATAATCAATAATGCTGTTGCAATAAATTCGGTCGCAACTTTAACCCAAAAATCAAATTGCATTTTTGAATAATCTCCTTATAAAAAAAATAATAATAATTTATTCTAACAGATTATCGAACACTTGTAAATAAACCGAACATTATTTTTAAAAAATATATCTCAATCCCCTGATTCATTCTTTTTAATCCTTGTACCCTCCTCCACTTTCTATTTATCTCCGAATTATGATACAATAGGACTAGTTACACATCACAAAGGAGATCTCATGTCTGAAATCTATGACATTACCATTATCGGTGGAGGCCCTGTAGGACTCTTTGCTGCCTTCTATGGCCATATGCGTCAAGTAAAAGTAAAATTGATTGATTCCCTTCCTCAACTAGGTGGTCAACCCGCTATTCTCTATCCTGAAAAACGAATCCTGGATGTCCCTGGTTTTACGAACCTGACTGGAGAAGAATTGTCCCAACGGTTGATCGATCAATTAGAAACATTCGAGACTGACATTTGTCTGAACGAAACCGTTTTGGACATTCGTAAAAACGAGAATCACTTCCTCATTGAAACCAATAAAGACCAGCATTTCAGTCGTGCTGTTATTATTGCGATGGGTGGTGGTGCCTTTAAACCTCGTCCTTTAGAAGTGGATGGGGCTGAAGAATTCGAGAACGTTCACTACCATGTTTCAAATATCCAACAATATGCCGGCAAACAAGTTGCTATTCTAGGAGGAGGAGATTCAGCAGTCGATTGGGCTCTAGCCTTTGAAAAAATCGCACCGACAACTCTGGTCCATCGTCGTGATAATTTCCGCGCTCTCGAACACAGTGTTGAAGAATTGAAGGCTTCGTCCGTCTCTATTCAAACTCCTTATGTTCCTAGCCGTTTAATCGGAGAAAATGGCCATGCTAGCCATCTGGAAATTAGCAAGGTTAAATCAGATGAAACCCAATTACTCCCCATCGATGAACTCTTTGTCAACTATGGCTTTAAATCATCCGTTGGGAAATTGAAAGAATGGGGCTTGGACCTCCAACGCCATAAGATCCTCGTGAACCGCAAACAAGAGACCAGCCGAGAAGGCATCTACGCTTGTGGCGACTGTTGCTTCTACGAAGGAAAAATCGATTTGATTGCTACTGGTCTGGGCGAGGCTCCGACTGCGGTAAATAATGCGATAAACTACATTTATCCAGACAAGAAAGTTCAACCAGTCCACTCGACTAGCTTATAAGAAGAAACCTTTGAATCAACTGATTCAAAGGTTTTTTTCTTATAGTTCATCTAGCTCGTCTGCTATCTTATTGATTTTTCGCAAGCGATGATTGACGCCACTTTTGGTTAAGGGAGTTTTCAAGGCATCCGCAATTTGCTGGATAGAATAGTCGGGATTCTGGATTCGAACATAGGCAACTTCCTGAAGCTCGACAGGAAGACCACCTAATCCGATGGTATCCATGATTTTGACGATATTGTTAATGGTCTTCATACTAGCTGTGACCGTCCGCGCAATATTGGCCATTTCAGCATTATTGGCTCGATTGAGATCATTGCGCGCTTCTCGCATGACCTTGACAGACTCAAATTCTTCCAAAGCCTGCTTGGCTTCTACCAAGATGAGGAAATCAATAATATCCTCTGCCCTCTGCAAATAGGTGACGACTCCTTTTTTGCGTTCGATGGTCTTGGCATCTAACAAAAAGTGTTGCATCAGGTTGGCCAAGTCCTGAGCATGATCAGAATAAACAGAGCTAATTTCTAATTGATAGCGACCAGACTCCGGATCCTTGATGGTCCCACTTGCTAAGAAAGCACCTCTCAGATAAGCTCGACTTGCTTCATCTTCTTCTAAAATTCTTGGGTCAATCCCTGTCTCAATACCAAAGAAAGAATCTGCTAAGTGCAGGTCTGCAAGAATCTCTTCGACTTTTTCATCAATAGAAACAGTATAGACGCGATTCTTTTTTAAATTGGTTTTTTGGTGGTGACGAATGTCCGATTTGACCTGATAAAATTCTACAATCAATTCGTAGATATGGCGGGCAATCTTAGCATTCTCCGTGGTCAGAGACAAACTTAAGCCCCCCATACTTAGACCCAAACTACCTGACATCTTAATTAGAGCAGATAACTCACTTTTCTCAAAGCGGTGAAGGGTCAAGAGCTCTTCTTTTACTTTAATGGTAAAACTCATTTAATCACCTGTACAATTTGCATCAGTTCATCCACAACAGCTTCTCCATCATGGAAGGCGCCGCCGTTTTCCAAGCGAAGGAAATTGCTTGAAATAACTCGGGGAACCTGCGATTTTAGACCTGCGAAATCATGTTCTACTTGAACCAGGTATTCATCAAAGCGATTCGTGTCCATATATTCTTGAGGGACTTTTTCAATGTTGACTAAAACAGTATCAATAAACGGCTTCTTCAAGTGTTTATGAAGGACGGAAACATGGTCACTATCGGTAAAGTGTTCTGTCTCCCCACGTTGGGTCATGATATTGCAGACATAAGCGACCTCTGCTTTTGTCTCAAGCAAGGCATGTCCAATTTCTTCAATCACTAGATTGGGAAGAATCGATGTAAAGAGAGAACCTGGTCCTAAAATCACCATATCACTTTCTAAAATCGCATCTACTACTTTTCGACTCGCTTTCGGCGTCTCATCATTATAGGTATTGGTGACATAAACATAATCAATCATGCCCTCATGATGGGCGATTTCACTCTCACCAGCCACCTCTGACCCATCCATAAAGACGGCATGAAGGGTCAATGGTGTATCACTAGAAGGATAGATTTTTCCTGTCGTATGGAAAAATTTAGTCAGCAATTGCATGGCATTATAAGTCGATCCCTGCATTTCAGAAATCCCTGCAATAATCAAATTCCCTAGAGGATGCCCAGCTAGTGGCCCATCTTCTTCTGCAAAACGGTATTGAAAAACTTTTTCATAAAAGCGAGGCATATCAGACATGGCTACTAGTACATTTCGCAAGTCACCTGGTGGTGTCAATTGATGAATATTTTTTCGAAGTTCCCCAGAACTACCCCCATCATCCGCCACTGTCACAATAGCCGTAATTTCAACATCCTTTTTCCGAAGGCTGTCCAAAATAACGGAAATCCCTGTACCGCCTCCGATGACGGTCATCTTTGGTTTTCTCATGAGCGATTCACCGTTTCCTTCCGTCGGTCTTTATCTCGATGACTCATATTCACCGTCCAATCTTTCGCTAGATCCCTTCCAAGACGAGCTGCAAAGGCTACTGAACGGTGTTGGCCACCTGTGCAACCAACTGCAATCGTCAAAACAGATTTTCCTTCTCGTTTGTATGCTGGCAAGATGGGAGCAATCAAATCGTAAAGATGACGATAAAACTCCTCTGCTTCTTGATGGTCCATAACATAGTTATAGACATCATCATCCAAGCCAGTTTGATTCCGTAGCTCTGATTTGTAATAAGGATTCGGTAGGAAACGAACATCAAAGACCAAGTCCGCATCTAAAGGCAAACCATACTTAAAGCCAAAGGACATGACTTCAATCCGAAACTCAGGCTGGCTATCTTGTCTGGAGAATTGTTCAGCAATAACTTTTCGAAGATTACGAGGAGTTAGTTCTGTCGTATCAATGACATTTTGACTCATGTTTTTAAGTGGAGCCAAAAGTTCCCGTTCCAACGTAATCCCATCCAAGACACGCCCATCAGCAGCCAGTGGATGGCTACGACGAGTCTCTTTGTAGCGAGCAACCAATTCACTATCGGTCGCATCCAAAAAGAGAATTTTAAAATCAATCCCTTCGTGGTTCTCTAATTCGTCCAAAATGGAGCGAATTTCTGCGAAGAAAGACCGGCTCCGCATATCCACTACGAGAGCCAACTTATTATTGTCCATCGACAGTTGAATCAGCTCAATAAATTTCGGCAAGAGAGCTGGTGGCATATTGTCGATGGTGAAATACCCCATATCTTCAAAGGATTGAATGGCTACAGTCTTTCCTGCACCACTCATTCCTGTCACAATGACCAGTTGAATTGTTTTTTCTGTATCTGTCATCCTAATCACCTTTTCCTTACAAAAAAGGAGGAGACCATCATCTTTCCAGTTGGTCAGTCGATGGCTCTCACTCCAGCATTCTTATTTCCCGAATGCATTCCTCTATTCAGACTATACTTCTGCAATGACTTCAATTTCAACTTTGACATCGCGTGGCAAGCGAGCCACTTCTACTGCAGAACGTGCTGGAAATTCACTTGAAAATGCTGTTTTGTATACCTCGTTAAAAGGGACAAAATCATTCATATCACTTAAGAAACAGGTTGTTTTAACCACGTGATCAAAGTTCGTTCCAGCTTCCTCAAGGATAGCAGCAATATTCTTCAACACTTGCTGGGTTTGTTCTTGGATGGTTTCTCCAACAATTTCACCTGTTTCTGGTGAAAGCGGAACTTGCCCACTTGCAAATAAAAGATTGCCCACAATTTTTCCTTGAACATAAGGTCCAATTGCTGCCGGTGCTTTGTCTGTGTGAATTGTTTTTGCCATTTTCTTCTCCTGATTCCTAATTTTCACTGGATGCTGCTAATTTTTCCCGTTCTAAGCGTAACTTACGTTTGGGATTCAGCTTATTAAAGAGTTCTTCCAATTTTTCTGCATTCCAAACGTCTGCAGCAGAGACAAAATTTCCGTCTTTATCACGAAAGGATATAGGTTTATCTCCCATCTTCTTCTCCTCTTTAGCTCTAACTAGTCAACAAATTCAAATTCAAATTTACCGATCCGAACGATATCTCCGTCTTTGGCACCACGCGCACGAAGGGCTTCATCGACACCCATTCCGCGCAATTGACGCGCAAACTTCATGACAGACTCGTCGCGATCAAAATTGGTCATATTGAAGAGCTTCTCTAGCTTATCACCGGACAAGATCCAAGAAGCATCATCATCACGATTAATCTTGAAGGCTGGTTGGTCCTCATCAAAGCCGTAGTAGACTTCTTCTTGCGCCATATCTTCTTCTGTATAGAGCAAGAATTCTGGTGTTTTGTCTAACAAGTCTGCTGTTGCTTCTAACAAGTTGTCCAAACCTTGATGCGCTAAACTAGAGATTGGGAAGATTTGTGGCAGTTCATCAAACTCGTCGTAGTTGGCCGCCAATTTTTTCTTGAACTCTTTCAAATTTTCCTGGCTCTCTGGCATATCCATCTTATTCGCCACGATAATCTGAGGACGTTCCATCAAGCGAAGATTATATGTTTCAAGCTCTTTGTTGATTTGAATGTAATCTTCATAAGGATCTCGTCCTTCACTGGCTGACATATCGATGATATGCAAGATAACACGGGTGCGCTCGATGTGACGAAGGAACTGGGTTCCTAACCCGACCCCTTGGCTAGCTCCTTCGATCAATCCAGGAAGGTCTGCGACTGCAAAGGATTCACCTGACGGCGTCCGAACCATCCCCAAGTTTGGAACGATAGTTGTAAAATGATAGGCTCCGATTTTTGGTTTGGCAGATGTAATCACACTGAGAAGAGTTGATTTTCCTACTGATGGGAAGCCAACCAAGCCAACGTCTGCCAAGACTTTGAGTTCTAATTCGAGTTCGCGTTCCTGACCAGGTTCCCCATTTTCTGAAATCTCAGGTGCTGGATTTTTAGGAGTGGCAAAACGGATATTTCCGCGTCCTCCACGTCCACCATGGGCAACAATGTACTCTTGCCCATTTTCAACCAAGTCGGTAATGACCTTGCCTGTCTCAGCATCTCGGACAGTCGTTCCTTGGGGAACTCGTACATAGAGATCTTCTGCTCCCCGTCCGTGCATTCCTTTGGTCATTCCCTTTTCCCCATTTTGGGCTTTGAAATGCCGGTTATAGCGGAAGTCCATCAGCGTGCGCAAACCTTCGTCTACAACGAAGATGACATTGCCTCCTCGTCCACCATCACCACCCCAAGGGCCGCCATTGGGAACATACTTTTCACGGCGAAAGGCCACCATGCCATCGCCGCCATTTCCAGCCTTGACCTTAATCTTGGCTGTATCTAAAAACATACTCATAGTTTATCGTTTTCCTTTTATAACCAAGTGTTGCTTGGTAGTCCCTTAGTAGGATAGTGCACCCAAAGCTGCAGCAAAGATTGCTCCAACCGTTACAATCAACATAATTACAATGACCACCATGGTCAATTTTTCAAAGAAAGTTTTTTTGCGTTTTCCGTTGTCTCCAAAAGCCACGTTTTTTACCTCAATTACAATAAATTCATTAGCCCTATTTTACCACGAATAAGGGCATTTTTCAAACATCCACCTCTATACGAAAGAGGACTATTGGATGAAATATTTTTTTAAACATCCACACTTGTTCAAATCCCTTTTCATCTAACTAACAAAAAAGACTGGAAAATTCCAGCCTTTTAAAAACGATGATATTAAAGTTATTTCTTTAGGATAAGCCAAGATCAGGGTGTTTCCTGCTTGAATGGCTTGAACAAAAGTAATTGAAAAGAGAACTGTTGTCATGAGGGCTATGGGCCTCATCATTCAACGTATTTTTTCAGCCAACCTTTCAAACTCTATTTTAGAAAGTTTACTTATATTATTTAAACTTCAAGACCAATTTCATCTTTGACTACTGTAGCAATGGTATCCACATAGTAGTCTACTTCTTCATGGGTTGGTGCTTCTGCCATGACACGGAGAAGAGGTTCGGTACCACTTGGACGCACTAAGATGCGACCATTTCCAGCCATTTCAGCTTCCATCTTCTCAATAATCGCACGAATGGCAGGTACTTCCATAGCCTTGTCCTTCATGCTGTTTTCAACACGGATATTGACCAATTTTTGAGGATAGATGGTAACTTCTGATGCAAGGTCTGATAATGTACGACCAGTTTCTTGCATAATCTTGGTCAATTGAACGGCACTCATCTGACCATCTCCAGTGGTATTGTAGTCCATGACAATCACGTGACCAGACTGTTCACCACCTAGATTGTAACCAGACTTCCGCATCTCTTCCACCACATAGCGGTCTCCAACAGCAGTCACAACCTTGTTAATCCCCTTGGCATCCAAAGCCTTATGGAAACCTAGATTAGACATGACGGTCGTTACGATGGTGTTATCTTTTAAGAGGCCCTTATCAGAAAGATAAGTCCCAATGATGTACATGATTTTATCACCATCCACTAGGTCCCCATTTTCATCAACTGCAATCAAACGGTCACTATCACCATCAAAAGCCAAACCAATAGCCGCACCAGATTCTCGGACAGCCTCTTGCAAAGCCTCAGGATGGGTTGAACCTACTTGGTCATTGATATTGAGACCATTTGGGCTTTCGCCAATAACTGTCAAACGTGCTCCTAGGTCAGCAAAGACTTGACGGGCACTTGTAGATGCGGAACCATTCGCAGCATCAAGAGCTACGTGCATTCCTTCCAGCTGGGTTCCAGTTGAAACTAAGTATTCTTGATACTTACGAAGTCCTTCTGGATAATCCATCACGGTTCCAAGACCTTCCGCACTTGGACGAGGGAGAGTATCAGACTCCGCATCCAATAAGGCTTCTATCTCTAATTCACGGTCATCATCCAGTTTATAGCCGTCATTCCCAAAAAATTTGATTCCATTGTCTAGAGCTGGATTATGACTGGCAGAAATCATGACCCCAGCACTTGCCCCTTCAGAACGAACCAAATAAGCTACACCTGGTGTCGCGATGACACCGAGTTTATAAACTTTAATCCCTACAGATAGGAGACCTGCTACGAGAGCACTTTCTAACATTTCACCAGAAATACGTGTATCTCGTCCTACGAAAACAAGTGGAGTTTCTTTTTCATGTTGACTGAGGACATAACCTCCGTATCGACCGAGCTTAAAGGCCAACTCTGGCATCAATTCGACGTTTGCTTCTCCACGGACTCCGTCCGTTCCAAAATATTTACCCATTATGATATTCCTTTCGATGAATCTATATTAATTGCTATTATGTGATGAAGAACTGGTCGATGAAGAGCTGGAACTTGTTTGTTTCAGCTCAACCTTCATGTAGAGTTCTGATGGAGAGATAATGACTGGTAAATCATTCCCTTCACTATCTACTGCCTTCATTGATACGGTTGCAGTGTAGGTATTGTTCAAGAGATCTCCTTCAGGGAAGATGGCTTCCACATGATCAATTTTAGCTAAAGTATCTTGGTCACTTGTCACAGATACTTCATCTTCAGAGAAAGTAACATGTGAGAGACTCCACCCTGGAGCAATCTGTTTATCAGGTATAGTGACGGAAACATCAAACTTTTTCGTCATCTTCTTACCAATTTTTGCAGTTACCCTCTGAGGCTCGATGGTTGCTGTTAAACCAGAAGGTAAGCCTTCAATATTTAATGTGATTTCATGCTGGCCTTCTTTCAGATCACTTAAATCAGCAACCACTTTAAATTTACGAGTACTAGCCTGCATCTCTGATGCTAAGGCAACACGGTTAGATCCTTTCAGAAAGACTGTCACTTCTGAACTAATCCCACTGACAAAATATTTACTATCGTTGTATTTTACATCAATCGGAATATTGGTAAGAGTATTGGTGTAAGTTTCAGAACTCACTTGACGGGCACTACTGTTATTCTGGAAATTAACAGAGGTTGCATTGATGAATAAGAGACTTGAGAAAAAGACGGAGGTCACGATATAGACAATTTTTCTTTTTGGAATCATTTGATACGTCCTCCAAAAATTCTTGATTTCAAATCTTTTTTTCCTTGATCTTCTGGAATAATGAAAGAACGCAACTCTTGTTCGAATTCTTCGATACTGAGGTTGTGTCTAAAACTTCCATTTCTCGTTATAGAGATACCACCTGTTTCTTCCGAAATAACAAAGGTGAAGGCATCACTTACCTCGGATAAGCCGATGGCTGCCCGGTGCCGTGTACCGAACTCTTTTGAAATCCCAGTACTTTCTGTTAAGGGGAGATAGGCACAAGATACAGCAATTTTATCATTGGTGACAATCACTGCCCCATCGTGAAGCGGGGTGTTGGGGATAAAAATATTAATCAGAAGTTCACCCGAAACATCTGCATCAAGGGGAATACCAGTAGAAATATATTCTTGAAGGGTTCTACTTCCTTGAATCGCAACCAAGGCACCAATCTTCCGAGGGCTCATATAAGCAACCGCTTTTACATAAGATTGAACCAATTTTTCTTCAGTACTAATTTGATTGGTTGAGAAAAATTCAGTGGCTCGACCTAATCGTTCTAATCCCGTCCGAATTTCCGGAGAGAAAATCACTACCGCAGCAATGACCCCGTATGTGATGATTTGGTTAATCAACCAAGAAATGGTCGTCAAGCCAATCATATTGGCAACTAACTCAAATAAGAAAAAGGTCAAAACACCACGCACCAAAATCATAATTTTAGTGCCGACAATGGCTTTGATAAAATAATACAGTAACCAAGCCACTAGGGCAATGTCAATAAGGTTGACAACCACACTCCAGGGAGTGGGAAATAAACTAGCCCAATACTGGGGATTTGACAGTTGTTGGATGTTCACAATCTCATACCTACCACTTCTCTTCTAGGCTTTTCGCGCGACTAACCATTGTAGATACTTACTGGCAACAGCAGAGCTTCTAGAAAATGGATAGCGCGTTCAAACCACTCCACATCATTATATCATGTTTCAACAGATTTTTCTGTAACCTTCTGTTGCTTTTTGTGATAAAATATGAATTATGAAGATTAAGACTAGTATGGGGCTTATCGCCGGAAAAATGAGCAGTCACCTCTTGCGTATGCTTGGACGTGGCTCTACCCTTCCCGGAAAAATCGCCCTTCAAATTGATAAAGACATTTTACAACATCTGGGCCAGAACTACGAAATTGTGGTTATCACTGGTACGAATGGGAAAACACTAACAACAGCTCTCACTGTTGGGATTCTTCAGGAGGCTTTCGGACCTATCGTGACCAATCCTAGTGGTGCCAATATGATTTCAGGGATTACGACTACTTTCTTGAACGCAAAAGGTTCTTCTGGTCGTCCGATCGCTGTTCTTGAAATTGATGAAGCCAGTCTGTCTCGGATTTGTGACTACATCACACCGACCTTGTTTGTGATCACCAATATCTTCCGCGATCAAATGGACCGCTACGGAGAAATCTACACAACTTATCGGATGATTTTAGATGGGATTAAAAAAGCGCCTCAAGCAACTGTTTTGATGAATGGGGATAGTCCTCTTTTCCATACCCTTCCCCTACCAAATCCCATTCAATATTTTGGCTTTGAGACGGAAAAAACTGCTCCACAGCTAGCTCATTACAATACAGAAGGTATCGTCTGCCCAGAATGTCATAGAATCTTGACCTACCACTTGAATACCTATGCGAATCTGGGAGATTACATTTGTGAAAGCTGTGGCTTCCACCGTCCTCCTTTAACAGTCGCTGTCGATGAATTGACCGAGCTGACCAATACTTCTTCTCACTTTAAGATCAACGGTACAAACTACCACATCAATATCGGGGGCCTATACAATATTTACAACGCCCTTGCTGCAGTTGCGGTGGCCCATTATTTTGATGTAAGCCCAGACGTCATTAAGCGTGGTTTCGATAAGAGTAAGGCTGTCTTTGGTCGTCAGGAAACCTTTAAGATTGGGGATAAAGAATGTACCCTAATCCTGATCAAAAACCCGGTTGGAGCTACTCAGGCTATTGAAATGATCAAACTAGCGCCGTATCCCTTCAGTTTGTCCGTTCTTCTCAACGCCAACTATGCAGATGGGATTGATACCAGCTGGATCTGGGATGCCGACTTTGAGCAAATCACCCAGATGGACATTCCAGAAATCAACGCCGGTGGGGTACGCCACTCAGAAATTGCTCGACGACTTCGGGTTACAGGCTATCCGGCTGACCAGATTACTGAAAATGCAAAATTAGAGGATGTCTTTACCCAGATTAAAGGACAGGCTACTCCTCACGCCTATATTTTAGCCACCTATACGGCCATGCTAGAATTCCGTGAATTGCTAGCTCAAGAACACCTGATTGAAAAGGAGATGAATTAATGACGTATACTTCACTACAATCCCCTGATCAGGAAAACTACCAATATGAATTGAGAATTGCCCATCTTTATGGGAATCTGATGAATACTTATGGGGACAATGGAAATATCCTCATGCTCAAGTACGTTGCGGAGAAACTTGGTGCTCATGTCACTGTTGACATCGTTTCGCTCAAAGACCGCTTTGATCCAGACACCTACGATATTGCCTTTTTCGGTGGAGGCCAAGACTACGAACAGACCATTGTATCAGAAGATCTACCAGATAAAAAAGAAGACATCGAACGCTTCATTCATAACGATGGGGTGGTCCTTGCTATCTGTGGTGGATTTCAGCTTCTAGGCCAGTACTATATTGAAGCTTCTGGTAAACGCATTGAGGGACTTGGTATTATGGGGCACTATACCCTCAACCAAGTCAACAATCGCTATATTGGAGACATCAAGATCCATAATGAAGAGTTCAATGAAACCTACTATGGTTTTGAGAACCACCAAGGTCGGACCTTCTTGGCAGAGGATGAAAAACCGCTGGGCAAGGTCGTCTACGGAAATGGGAACAATAAAGAAGATGGTTGCGAAGGCGTTCATTACAAAAACGTCTTTGGTAGCTACTTCCACGGCCCTATCTTGTCTCGCAACGCCAATTTGGCCTATCGCTTGGTGACAACAGCTCTAAAGAAAAAATATGGACAAGACATCGTCTTAGCGACTTACAATGATATCTTAAGCCTTGAAAAAGCAGAAGAATACGCTGATGTGAAAAGCAAAGCTGAAATAGAAGAATAGGGAGACAAAATGAATAAACGAAAACTACAATATGTTGCACTACTGATTGCAGTCTTGCTTATTGCGATTATTTCCTTGGCCAATATGCAAACGGTGACTGTAAACTTTTTGCTGGTCCAATTTAAACTCCCGCTCATCATTTTGATTCTGGTTTGTGTCCTTCTTGGTTCGCTGGTGACTTTCTTAGTCAGCCTTCCAAAAAATTTCTCATTAAAACATGAGTTAAAAACTGCGAAAAAACAACTAGGACAAAAGATGTCAGGTGATAAAGAAGAAAAAATCAAACAAATCGAAAACTAAAAAGCACCAATCGGTGCTTTTTTCATGTTGTTCTAATGATTTTTTGCTTGTAGGTGCTTGGCGACTACTTGAGCTAGGAGTGAAAAAAGGATGACGCCAGCTCCAATCAGGAGAAAGGATTCTACTCGAACACTTGGTAACCAGGTCATCAAGCCTTTAGCGATGGGCATAAAGAGAATGGCCAATGTAAAAATGGTGCTTAAGACCCTGCCCAGATAGTCGCCCTCCACCTTGGTTTGAACCTGAGTAAAAAAGTGAATATTAAAAATTGTCATAAAGAGTTCACAGACTAAATTTCCAGAAAAGGAAAGAAGAGGCGAAAGGGGCAAGCCCATCATGAAGACTCCTACTCCTGTTAAAATCAATAAGAAGAGAAGCATCTCCATGCTTGATTTAAATTTATTGGCGATCAAGGCTCCGATGATGGAACCAATAGCTCCTAACGTTAAAATGGTCGCATAAGCACCCTTTACTCCGTAAAGGCGATTGGAAAAAGGAAGCAAAAACTCAAAGGCTGCAAAAAAGAAATTGACGCTAGACGCAACCAAGAGGAGGAAAAAAATCTCTTTCTGATGCCAGATATAGTGCAATCCATCCTTGATATCCGAAAAAATATCTTTTCCTGTAAATTTTTTCTTCTCTTGAGCTTTGGCTTCTTCTTTCGGAAGGAATGCTACTAGGACAAAGGCGATGAAAAAGGTCAGCGCATCTAGTAAGAGAGTCGCATGGAGACTAGCAAATTGTAAAACAAGGAAAGAGAACACAGGTGAGCTAACACCGACAACCTGTAAGACCAACTCCAAGCGGGCATTATAGGTCACAATCTCGTCCTTCTCTACGACCTCAGTGATAATGGCTTTGTTGGCCGTACGAGAAAATGCAAAGGCAATGGCCTGAACAATATTGGCAACAATTAGGGCCGCAATCATCCAACGATCGTTCCTGATAAAAGAAATCGCCAAACAAAGGAGACCACACACCAAGTCGGTCGTCATCAAAATCTTGCGACGGGAAAAACGGTCTGAGATCACCCCTCCAAATGGATTAACTAGAATGGAGGTCACAAGTTCAGAAATCTGATAAATCCCCAATACTGTTTTTCCTATAGTCCCCATCGAGGCCAACCAGACACTATTCCCATAGTCATAGAGCATATTTCCCATTCTATTGATCGCCCCACGAGCAATTAATTGGACTGCATGTCGATTCATAAAAAAACCTCCTTCATTTTCTGAAACTATTGTATCAGTTCATGAAAGAGGTTTTCATTTTGTCCCCTATTTGGGAAAATTAGTGTTTTACAAATTTATCAAAGGATCCCTACTGTTCTTTTGATTGAAGTTGCTTATCTACTAGCTGAGCCAAGAGTGAAAAGAGAATAACTCCAGCTCCAATAAAAAGAAATGATTCCATGCGGACGCTTGGCAACCAAGTCATCAAACCCTTGGCGATGGGCATAAATAGAACAGCCAAAGTATAAATCGTGCTCAAGACTCTCCCCAGATAATCATCTTCCACCTTGGTTTGTACTTGTGTAAAAACGTGGATGTCGAAAATGGTCACAAAAAATTCACAGATCATATTTCCTGAAAAGGAAAGATAAGGCGGAAGGGGCAAGCCCATTATGAACACTCCGACCCCTGCCATGATCAGTAAAAACAGGAGAATTTTCATACTTGATGTAATTTTATTGGCAACAAGTGCTCCTAGAATAGATCCTAAAGCTCCCAATGTTAAGATGGTCGCATAAGCTCCTTTGAAGCCGTATAGTCGATTGGAAAATGGGAGTAAAAATTCAAAAGCCGCAAAAAAGAAATTGACGCTAGAAGCCACCAATAAGAGAAAGAAAATCTCTTTCTGATGCCAGATATAGTTTAGTCCATATTTCATATCCGAAAAAATATCTTTCCCGGTAAACTGTTTCCTCTCTTGAACCTTAGCTTCTTCTTTCGGAAGGAAAGCCACTAGGACAAAGGCAATGAAAAAGGTCAGCGCATCCAGTAAGAGGGTCGCATGAAGACTGGCAAATTGTAGAACTAGGAAAGAAAAAACAGGTGAACTGACACTAACAACCTGTAAGACCAACTCCAGGTGAGCATTATAGGTCACAATCTCATCTTTCTCAACAACCTCTGTGATAATAGCTTTATTGGCAGGTCGAGAAAAACCAAAGGCAATGGCCTGAATAATATTGGCAAAAATCAGGGCCGCAATCATCCAACGATCATTTCTGATAAAAGAAATCGCCATACAAAGGAGACCACAAACCAAGTCGGTCGTCATCAAAATCTTGCGACGAGAAAAACGGTCTGAAATCACCCCTCCAAAAGGATTCACGAGGATCCCTGTCACTAACTCAGAAATTTGATAGATCCCTAATACCGTCTTTCCTATAGTCCCCATCGAGGCCAGCCAGACACTATTCCCATAATCATAGAGCATATTTCCAATTTTGTTAATAGCTCCACGACTAATTAATTGGACCGCATGTCGGTTCATAAAATCTCCTTTATCTCTCCTATTTAGGAACATTCATTTTTTACAAATTTATCAAAGTGTTCTTGATAATAGGCTACCTGCTCTGGCAGTCCTAGTACATCAAAAATATGCATGGATTCCTGCATTTGCTTCTGCCCTTCTTCTTTTCTGCCCTTCTGATACAGAGCAAATCCCATAAGGTAATGAAAGATATTGCGTTCGTAGAGTTTGATGCTCTTCCCGATAATCTTTTCTACATAGGCTTCAAAATAGCTGGCATTTTCAAAAGAACGGTGTTCTAAACAATGCTGGTAGCAATTGAGAGCTAGAATCAAGACTAGTTTTCGATGGCGACCAATTTCCTTGTAGAAATCTTCACGCTCCATCACTTCTCTCCCAAGCCGTGTGACATAGTCCACCTCATAAAAGCTGTAGAGATTGCCAAAGAGGATCAACTCGTACATGGTCCACTCTTCCGTTTGAAAGAGATAATCCGCCACCTTATCCAGATCACGCTGCTTCATCGTGTAGCTGGCATCTCTCTGGCAAATCAGCCCTTGTAGCAGGATCCAGTTCAGCTCAAAATAGAGGGGATTGATCGAACCTTTAGCCTTTTCAAGTTGTTCTCTTTGAAGCTTTTGAAAACCTGCGATATCATTTGAATAGTAAAGCGGAATAATCTGAGCCATCAAAGCTACATGCTCATGGTGTTGAAAATTTCTGGCCTTATCCATAAAATTCTCAATCGTCACATGGATATTGTCCAAAATGTCAAAGAAGCGCGAAGCAGCCAGATCCGACTCCCCCAATTCAAAACGGGATAATTGGGAAGTCGAGCAAGCTTCTCCTGCAGCTTCTTTCAATGAATATTTTTTACTGATTCGAAATTCGCGAAAAACTTTGCCTAAATCTTCCATCTGATTACCACTTAAATTCCTTTAAGTGCCTTTCTAACTCTTGCAAGTACCCTTCGTAGAATCCTTGATCTTCTTTCACGGAAACATCTAATTGTCTTAAGTAGGAAATCAGCCAATCAACCAATAGATCATACTGATGAAGAGGTAGGCGTTTCATCTGCTCTTCAACAAAAGAAATGGCCTCTGCAAATCGCTGCTCTTCTAGAACTTGCTGAAGATAGTGAGCCCCATTGATGAGACTTCCTTCCTCATCCTCATACTGCCCCAAATCTAAATTTTGAATCCGTAGGCGCAAAGTTGTACCAATCATGTCGGCTACACCTTTAACCTGCTTCATAAACCAATCATTTTCAGTCGCCATAATGTTCTCCTTATACAAATTAGAAAACTATACTTACTGTGCTAGTTCTTCCCAATCTAGCCTGGCTTCTTCTTGGATGGCGGTCAGCTGGTCCAATTGCTACTGGCTCTCCATGAACTCGCCGATTTCATTAGTGGCCTGATGCTTCTTTCAACGAATAATTTTTATTGATTCGAAATTCACGAAAAACTTTTCCAAGCTCTTCCATCTATTCCACCTGCTCTGACAGTTCTGCCCACTCTTCCATGACTGCTTCCTGCTGGACGGTTAGTTGGTCAAGGTCGCTCTGGAGTTGTACCAAGTCTTCTGCATCATTGGTGCTATGCATGGTTTCGGTGATGGCTTGGATTTTTTGATCAAGCTCTTCCATCTCCGCTTCCAATTGCTCAATGCGACGGGTGATTTTCCGGAGTTCCTTCTGATTTTGCTTTTGCAGGTGATAGTCATTGCTGGTGACTTCCTCCGTAGAAGAAACAGGCATAGCTTCTGCTTGTGCTGCAGCAAGGGCCTCTAACTCCGCTTTTTTCTCCAGATAATAATCATAGTCTCCTAGGTAAAGAGTTGAGCCTTCTTCCGACAGTTCCAAAACTTGTGTAGCAACCCGATTGATAAAGTAGCGGTCGTGGCTGACAAATAGAAGAGTCCCGTCAAAATCAATCAAGGCATTTTCCAGTACTTCCTTGCTATCGATATCCAAGTGGTTAGTCGGCTCGTCGAGAATCAAAAAGTTGTTATTCTCCATGGACAGCTTGGCTAGAAGCAAGCGCGCTCGCTCTCCACCTGACAGCATGCCGACGGTTTTCTTGACATCGTCCCCAGAGAAAAGAAAGGCTCCCAGGCGATTGCGAATTTCTACTTCTGGTGTCAGTTTAAAGTCATTCCAGAGCTCATCCAAGACACTGTTGTAAGGGGTTAACTTACTTTGGGTCTGATCATAGTAGCCCACCTCGACATTGGCCCCAAAACGGGCTTCCCCTTTGATAAAAGGAATCTGTCCAATAATGGACTTGATCAGGGTAGATTTCCCGATCCCATTTGGCCCCACAATAGCGACCGCATTCATCTTCCGGATATCCAAATTAATTGGCTCGGACAGGATTTGATCGTCATAGCCGACAGCTGCCTCTTCTACAGTCAAAACTACATTTCCAGACGTCTTATCAGAATGGAAGGTCATATGGGCAGACTTGGCCCCAGCTTCGGGCTTATCTAAGCGCTCCATTTTTTCCAACTGCTTACGCCGAGACTGGGCCCGCTTGGTGGTCGACGCCCGCACCAAATTGCGATTGACAAAGTCTTCGAGAGCAGCTATTTCTTTTTGTTGCTTTTCGTAGTTCTTAGCTTCGGTCAATAATTTTTGCTCTTTTTGATCGACAAAGCTGGAGTAATTGCCGACATAGCGATCCAAAGAATGCTTGGTCAAGTCCAAGGTAATGGTGGCAACCTTATCTAGGAAATAGCGGTCGTGGCTGACAATGAGAAGGGCCCCACTATAATTCACCAAGTAATTTTCCAACCAGGCAATGGTCTCAATATCCAAGTGGTTGGTCGGCTCATCCAGTACCAAGAGATTTGGCTTTTCCAAGAGCATCTTGGCCAGAGCCAGACGGGTATTTTGCCCACCAGACAGCTCTTCAATCTTCATCTGCCACATGGACTCATCGAACTTAAAGCCGTTGAGAATCGCGCGGATGTCAGCTTCATAGGTGAAGCCACCTGCCTGACGGAATTCTTCCGAGAGACGGTCATAGTCCTGCATGAGTTTTTCTAGGTCAGCGCCAGTTGTTTCCCCCATTGCAAGCTCCATCTGACGCAAGGCTTTCTCGGTCTTTCTGAGATCGTCAAAGACATGGAGCATCTCATCGTAAATAGTATTGGACGACTCAAAGCGGCTATCTTGAGCTAGATAGGAAAGAGAGAGATCTCGCTTTTTATTGATTTCCCCAGAAGTCGGCTCTTCTTCTCCCACCAAGATTTTCAAGAGCGTAGACTTGCCGGCTCCGTTCTTTCCGACCAGGGCAATCCGGTCCCGTTCATCCACTTGCAGGCTGATATTATCAAAAAGAACCTCCCCTGCAAAAGAGCGTTCAATTTTGTTGGCTTGTAAAATAATCATAGTTTCATTGTACCTTACTTTTGACAAAATGACAATTGAAGAAAAGGCCAAACGCTAGATGCGCTTGACCTTTCCTTACTTTTCAAATTGCTGAGATATTGGAAGCCATTTGACTGTATTGATAGGCTAGGAAAAGTCCGATGCCAATCACCAGCAAAATCAAGCCCCATTTGATGACTCCCTTCACAAAGCGAATCACAAATAGGATAATCATGGAACCAATCAGCCAAGTAATGGCCGAATTGGAGAAGAAAGCTTGAACAGCTTCCTTATTGTCCCCGAAAAATTGACGGACTCCCTCAGGAGCATAGTTTTCCCAAGCCTGTTGAATGCCTAATTCATGGGAAATTGCTTGCCCTTTTTGGGATAGCCATAGAAAGATTCCAGAATTAAACACAAAGAGTGCCACTTGTTCTGGAAAGGTTCGAATAAGATACAGTATGCGTTTGATCATCCTTACTCCTTGTATAGTTGACGAACAGCCTCAATATCCCTCGCTTGAATGCTATAAAAGGAACCAGCTGCCTGCATGACAGACTCTTCCTCATTATGGTCCAAACCAATGGCATGGCCTAGTTCATGCTCAGCTGTATTTACAATCCGTTGGTGGGAATAGTTGTACTGCTTGTTTAATAGGTAATAGCGATTCAAACGAACAATCACCCGTTTGAAACGATTGGTTAAAACATTAGTCTGGGTTTCTGCTTCACCTGCTACAGAAACCGTGCTATCATCCATCTCTGTCAAGAGGATATCTGCCTCTTCTTCACTGGTGACAAGTTGGAAAGTGAAGGCCCCTGTCTGATTCCAAGACTCAAGAGCTTCCTTATAAGCAAGGGTAAAGGTCTCATCCATTGCAGGATCTAGATAAACTTTTGCAGTTGCCTGATCCCACCTTGCTCCTGTAGAGGTATGGCCATCTGTTGCAAGACCTTCTTGAGCAGATGGACTTCCCGGACCTAGCAAAGGACCAGTTCGATGAAAGTAAGCATCTACCTGCGTGACAACCGTTTGGGCTGCACGACTGACCCCATCTATCCCGCTACCGGTTTTGCCACTAAAGAATAGAACACCAACCAGTAGGGAAAAACTGAGGGCTAGGGTCCAAAACAAGCCCCAAACAAGACTCCAAATGGCCCGTATTAGAAAACGAATCATGGCTATAATAGTTCTCACAAGCTCCTCCTTTCCTTGGGAAGACCTCTGTTTAGGTCTAGAAGACAATAATATACCTTACTTTTCTTAAAATAAACTAAAGATTGAAGTCATGAAAAGAAAAAGATCCAGTTGACAGCAAAGCCAACCGAATCCTTTTCATCCTGCTTCTTCTTTTATCTTTAGCTTAGCGATGCACTGTTACTTTTCCAGTACGATAATCCAAACTAATCCCACTCTGGACATTCGGAACAAAGACATTAAACTCTAGACTACCATCGCTGGATTTCGCTTCAATCTGACTACCAACTGGTACTAAATCTTCATCCGATGCATAGTAGAGTGTCACCCGATAACGGACCCGTTTATTTTTGTCTAGGGCCTTGCGAACAAGGGTTTCATAGTAATTTTGTCCCGTCGAAAAACTATCACGTGCTTGATTGGCCCAAGCTGTTTGAACCGCAATATTTTTAGGATTCGTCATCGAGGCATCAAATCCATCTAAGTTGCCAATCAAGGCATAGCCGAGAAGGTGTCCCCGATCAACCGCATGGTCATATTCCCCAGCTAAATTGGTTACTTGGTGCCAACCAGCTGGGGCCCAATCTATGTCCATTTGTTCTCTTTTTTGGTATTGACGAGTCGCCTTGGTCATCAAAGCGTTGGCAACCGTGGGAATTTCTCGTCCTTTTACAGTCTTTGTCTTGGTATCTGCATAAGGGAGACTCGCAACATCCGCATCCAGATTGGTTTTATTCTGGTTAATGATGAAAGCGCCTGCTTCGTTCCATTGAATGTTCTTTCCTAGTTTAGCTCGAACACTATCTGTCAGAACACTCTCCGCTAGTTCCTTACTCGGTGTTGCTTCTTGACTCGAAGTAACAACCGTTTGAACTTGAGAGTGACTGGCGATTGGCTGGGGTTGACTAAAATAATACCCGCCGATTGAGAGAGCTGCAGCTACCACCAAGCCTAGTAAGGTTTGTCTCGATTTTTTCATTTTAAGTGGTTTTTGTTGATCGTTTGCCACAATGGTTTCCTCTATTTCTACTGAATGGGAAAGAGCCTGGGATCACGATCTCAAGCTCCTCTTTTTGATAAATGGTTACTTACCTGAAAATTTCTGAAGGATTTCCTTCCAGGTATCTGGCGAGAGAATGGACCAAGGATCCTTCCCATTGCCAATGACACCATATCCAATGACCAAGCCAAGGGCAAAGACAATCGCTAGAATGGTAAGAACCAATAAGACGATCCCCAATTGTTTTCCGATTGCTTTTAATTTAGTTTTCATCATCATCTTCCTTCACACGACGTACATCTGCTCCAAGAGCCACCAATTTTTCATGGAATTTAAAATATCCACGATCAAGGTGGGTTAACTTGCTCACTTTGGTTTCTCCTTCAGCCACAAGCCCCATTAAAATCAAGGTCGCACTAGCACGCAAGTCTGTCGACATCACTTCAGCCCCTTGTAAGCTAGCTCCACCTTGGATGCGGGCTGTATCTCTCATAATGTCTGAGTGTAAGCCCATCCGACGCATCTCTTCCAAATGTTGGAAACGATTTTCAAAGACCGTTTCAATCATTGTTGATTCACCAGAAGCCATGGCCATCAAAGCAGTGAATTGGGCTTGCATATCTGTAGGGAAGCCTGGATAAGGCAAGGTTTTTACCGTTACTGGTTTCAATTTAGAGACATCTGAGCGAATGCGAATACCATTTTCTTCTTCTGTTACCTCAACACCCATTTCTTGCATTTTGGACAGAAGAGGACGGTTGTGTTCCCAAATTGCATCCTCGATTAAAACGTCTCCACCTGTCATGGCTGCACCAACCATGAAGGTTCCTGCCTCAATTCGGTCTTGAACGACATTGTGAACCGCTCCATGCAAACGATCTACCCCAACAATCGTCAAGGTTTCTGTACCTGCTCCACGTACCTTAGCTCCCATCTTATTCAACAGAGAGGCCAAGTCCACGATCTCAGGTTCGCGGGCCGCGTTCTCGATAACCGTTGTTCCATTTGCTAAGGTTGCTGCCATCATGATATTTTGGGTGGCACCTACGGATGGGAAATCCATGTAGATATGAGCTCCTTGAAGACGATCTGCTTTTGCTTCAATGTAACCAGCTGTTTGGGTGATTTTCGCCCCCATGGCTTCCAAGCCCTTCAAGTGCAAATCGATTGGACGACTTCCAATGGTACAGCCACCTGGCATGGAAACTTTGGCATGACCATTCCGGGCCAAGACAGGACCTAAAACGACGATCGAAGCTCGCATCTTACTGACATATTTGTAAGGTGCTTCTTCTGTTAATGGTTGCGTCGCATCAACGACTACTGTATTGGTTTCTTCATCAAACGTAACTTGAGTGTTCAAGCCACGAACGACATTGTTCATTGTAAAGACATCAGATAAAACAGGAACATTGGTCAAAGTTGTTGTTCCTTCACTGGCCAAAACAGTTGCTGCTAAAAGGGGAAGGACTGCATTCTTTGCTCCTTCAATCTTCACAGTTCCAACTAGGCGATTTTGACCACCATTTACAATAATTTTATCCATACTTGTTATTACTCCATTTCATTCAGTCACGACTACTATCATACCATAAATTCATTAAAAAAGAAGCTAAAAGTTCCCGTTAAACAACTGCCGACTGAATTCATAAATACTGATAAAGAAGCTACTAGTCAAATAGCCAAGACTAATGCTGATCAATAAAATAAGAAGCCGAATTTTTACGGCTGTTTCGGCGTTTACCTTTAAAAAACGCTCCCACTGAACCACCGTTGAAAGAAGGTGGTAGGCGAAGAAAATAAATAATAGGTGACTGCAAAAAGTAAAAATCATTTGAATCATACCTCTATTATACCATAAGAAAAACTTTCCTTTCATATTCTTTAGATTCAAAAAAAAGAAGTCGATTTAATCAACTTCTTTCTATTTTTATAATCGATTTCCGACATTAATCCGGTTAATAGCTCGTTGAAGGGCAATTTTTGCACGACGCTCCATATCAACAGAATGTTGATCTTTGGCTTCTTCAAGGGCTTTTTCAGCACGCATTTTTGCACGCTCAGCCCGGCTAACATCAATGTCTCGAGCGCGTTCCGCCGAATCCGCTACGATGGTAATGACATTATCTGCCACTTCGATAATCCCACCATTCACGGCGATCCAATCAATGTGTTTTTCGTCATCGACCCGACGGACCTTGACTTGGTCTACAGCCAAAACCGCAATGGTATTGATATGACGAGGTAAAATCCCTAATTCACCATCAATTGTCTTGACAGATACAAATGCGGCATGATGATCATAAACCAGTCCATCCGGTGTAACGATTTGGACGTTCATTTGACTCATCTTTCACCTCTTCTTAGAATCCCATTTTTTCAGCTTTTGCAATCACATCTTCGATCGAACCAACACCACGGAAAGCATCCTCTGGCAAGTGGTCATGCTTCCCATCCAAAATTTCCTTAAAGCCACGTACAGTTTCTGCAACCGGTACATAAGAACCAGGTTGACCAGTGAATTGTTCCGCCACATTAAAGTTTTGAGACAAGAAGAACTGAATGCGACGAGCACGAGCTACCAAGGTCTTTTCATCATCAGACAATTCATCCATCCCCAAGATAGCAATGATATCTTGCAATTCGTGGTAGCGTTGAAGGACGCGTTTGACCTCAGAAGCCACCGCATAGTGCTCTTCTCCGACGATGTCTGGAGAAAGGGCACGAGAGCTAGATGCCAATGGGTCAACGGCAGGGTAAATCCCTAATTGGACCAATTTACGCTCCAAGTTGGTCGTTGAGTCCAAATGGGCGAAGGCGGTTGCTGGGGCAGGGTCTGTATAGTCATCGGCTGGCACATAGATGGCTTGGATCGATGTAACAGAACCTTTCTTGGTTGAGGTAATCCGTTCTTGCAATTGTCCCATTTCAGTTGCCAAGGTCGGTTGGTAACCCACGGCAGAAGGCATCCGTCCTAAAAGGGCTGATACTTCTGAACCGGCTTGGGTGAAACGGAAGATATTGTCGATAAACAAGAGAACGTCTTGACCTTCTACATCACGGAAATATTCCGCAATGGTCAAACCAGTAAGAGCTACACGCATCCGTGCTCCTGGTGGTTCGTTCATTTGTCCAAAGACCATGGCTGTTTTTTCGATAACGCCAGATTCCTTCATTTCCCAGTAAAGGTCATTCCCTTCACGGGTCCGTTCTCCAACTCCGGTAAATACAGAGATCCCACCGTGCTCTTGGGCAATGTTGTGGATCAATTCTTGAATCAAGACGGTCTTTCCAACTCCGGCACCACCGAAGAGGCCGACCTTCCCACCTTTCAGGTAAGGGGCAAGGAGGTCAATGACCTTGATCCCTGTTTCAAGAATTTCTTCTGAAGTAGAAAGCTCATCAAAGGATGGAGCTTTTTTATGAATGGATTCACGAGGAGCATCTTCTGGAAATGCTTCTTCCAAGTCAATGGTATCTCCCAAGACGTTGAAGACACGTCCAAGAGTTTCTTTTCCGACAGGTACAGAGATTGGACGACCAGTGTCCAATACTTCCATCCCACGAGTCAAGCCATCTGTTGATTCCATGGCAATGGTACGAACGACACCATCCCCAAGTTCAAGAGCTACTTCAAGAACGACTTTTGATTTATGTTGGTCATTTTTATAGACTACAAGCGCATTATTAATCTCAGGGAGTTTATCGCCCGCAGCAAAAGCTACGTCAACGACAGGACCTACAACCTGAGAAATTTTGCCTAAACTCATGTCATTCTCCTATTCTATTAAGTCTGTAAGCTTGTTAATAACTGCGATCAAGCTTATTTTTTATTGTTAAAATGTGCATCGAATCAACTACTCAAGCGCACTCGCTCCTGCAACAATTTCCGTAATTTCTTGCGTAATGGTTGCCTGACGAGCTCGGTTGTATTGAATGGTCAATTCATCAATTACTTTCTTGGCATTGTCTGTTGCGGTTTGCATGGCCATCATACCGGCAGCATTTTCAGCTGTTTTGGCATCAATGATGGCTCCATAAATCATACTTTCCGCAAACTGTGGAAGCAATTGATCCAAAATCGCATCGCGGTCTGATTCCAACTCCAGATTCAAGATATAATCTTCATCTGCTTCATTGGGGTCCAAGTCAATAATCGGAAGCATTTGTTCTACCCGCAATTGACTGGTCAAACTATTGACGTGGTGATTATAACAGACATACAATTCATCAAACAATTCATTTTGATACATTTGGACTGTCTTATTGATAATCTTCCGCACTTCATCAAAGCTTGGTTGATCCGCTAGGCCACGTAGTTCATAAACTGGCTGAATGCCTCTTGCTCTAAAGAAATCTGCCCCAATACTTCCAATACAGATGACTTCAAAATCCTCACCCGTTGGATGGTATTCTTCCTTCAATTCCATAACTGACTTGAGGATAGAGGCGTTGTAGCCTCCCACTAGTCCACGGTCAGAAGTGATAACAATATAAGCAGACTTTTTGACAGGACGACTCTTTAAAAATGGATGGTATTTAGCATTCTCAGCCTCGTGTCCATGTAAGAGGTCTGTCAATAGTTTACGAACCTTAGATGCGTAAATTTGGAAGTCCTTGGCAGCTTGCTCAGACTTCCCAAGTTTGGCAGCAGATACCATCTGCATAGCATTCGTAATTTGACTGGTATTCTTTGTCGATGCAATTTTATTTTTGATATCATTTAAAGAAACTGCCATCTGCCACTCCTATTTCTATTTGAAACTTGATTGGTTGACAAAGTCAGTAATCACTGCATCCATTGTTTCTTCACTTGGAAGATCTTTGGTCGTACGAATGGTTTCAAAGATTTCTGGATGATGCGCTTCTACAAAGGCAAACAATTCCTCTTCAAAGCGAAGGATATCATCAACTGGTACACTATCCAAGAACCCATGTGTCAAAGCATACAAGATCACCACCTGTTTTTCGACAGTTAATGGTTCATGGACCGGTTGCTTCAAGACTTCTACAGTCCGGCGACCACGGTTCAACTTGGCTTGAGTAGCAGCATCCAAGTCACTACCAAACTTGGTGAAAGCTTCCAATTCACGGTAAGAAGCGAGGTCAATACGGAGAGTCCCCGCAACCTTCTTCATAGCCTTGATTTGAGCTGATCCACCAACCCGTGACACAGAGGATCCCGCATCGATGGCTGGACGAATTCCTGAGTTAAAGAGGCTATCTTGCAAGAAGATTTGGCCATCCGTAATCGAAATCACGTTAGTTGCGATATAAGCGGAAATATCTCCTGCTTGTGTTTCAATAATTGGAAGCGCAGTTATGGATCCACCACCTAATTCATCCGATACTTTCGCAGAACGTTCCAACAAACGGCTGTGAAGGTAGAAGACATCCCCTGGGAAGGCTTCACGTCCTGGCGGACGACGAAGAAGAAGGGACAATTCACGGTAAGCAACGGCTTGTTTTGACAAATCATCATAGACGATCAAAACGTGTTTGCCATTGTACATGAACTCTTCGGCCATCGCAACCCCTGCATAAGGTGCAAGGAATAGCAATGGAGACGGTTGTGAGGCTGATGCTGTCACGACAATGGTATAATCCATTGCTCCATACTTGCGAAGTGTTTCTACTTGTGTCCGAACCGTTGATTCTTTTTGTCCAATTGCGACATAGATACAGATCATGTCTTGATCCTTTTGGTTCAAGATGGTATCGATGGCAATAGAGGTTTTCCCTGTTTGACGGTCTCCGATGATCAATTCCCGTTGGCCTCGTCCAATTGGAACGAGGGCATCAATGGCTTTCAAACCGGTTTGAAGGGGCTCTGAGACAGATTTCCGTTGCATAACACCAGGAGCTGGTGTTTCAACTGGACGGAATTTATCTGTCACGATTTCTCCCAAGCCATCCACTGGCTGACCGAGAGGATTGACAACCCGACCAATTAAGGCATCCCCAGCAGGGACTTCCATGATTTTACCAGTCCGACGGATCGAGTCTCCTTCACGAATATCCGTAAAGTCTCCGAGGATAATAATCCCAACATCTGTCGTTTCCAAGTTTTGCGCCATCCCGTATGAGCCGTTTTCAAAGATCAACAACTCACCACTCATTGCATTTTCAAGGCCATGAGCACGCGCAATCCCGTCACCAATATAGGTAACGACTCCGGTCTCTGTGACGTCAAAATTTGGCTGGAAATTTTCAATTTGTTGCTTAATTAAAGCGCTGATTTCTTGTGCGTTAATCGCCAAAATTCACACCACTTTCTATTTCAAATTTGCTTTTATGACTTGCAATTGACGTTTTAGACTGGTATCAAGCGTCTTGTGATTTGCTGAAACCACAAAACCACCAATCAAATCTGGATCCAATTTTTCTTTCAGAGAACGAACTTGGATGCCAAATTTCTTTTCAATAATGGGGATCAATTTTTCTTTTTGAGCCTGATCGAGCCCTGTAACCGAAGAAACGGTTACTTCGAAACAGTTGCTCACTTGTTGGATTTGATCCATACTAACTCTGACAATGTCATAAAATAAGGCTTCACGATGATTGAGAATAACCACTTCAATCAAATGGTCTAGTA
Source organism: Streptococcus sp. 1171_SSPC (assembly GCF_001069335.1). Lineage (NCBI taxonomy): Bacteria > Bacillati > Bacillota > Bacilli > Lactobacillales > Streptococcaceae > Streptococcus > Streptococcus sp. 1171_SSPC. The sequence continues at coordinate 59,485 of NZ_JWAK01000035.1, read as the reverse complement.
ATGTTGAATCCGAGTTTTGGAAAAGTCGCAGACTTTTCGCCTTCTCTTCATCCTCTACACCGATATGAGCTAAAAATGCAGCAAGGTCTGTTTCCTCAAAAACAGCCTTTATTTGACTGAGTTGTTCATAAACGTCATCTTGCTGATTCTTTTCAAATACCAATTGAACAAAAGGCTGGGAATATTTCTCAATTACCATTAATTGCTTTTTGTCCATTAGGCATCTCCTAATTCATTTAGGTAGCGATCGATCAGTTGGCGATGGCCTTCAGAGTCCAACTGTTGGCTTAGTAATTTACCTGCCAAGTTAACGGTTAGATCTGCGACATCTCCCTTGATACTGTTCATCGCTTCTTCTTTATTTTGCGAAATTTCTAATTGCGCTTTTTCTTTCAAGCGAAGGGCTTCTTGGTTAGCTTCACTGAGAATGTGAGCCTTATTTTTTTCGGCTGTTTCCTTGGCCGTTTCAAGAATCGTTGTAGCTTCTTGACGACTACCTGCCAACTCTGCTTCGCGTTTTGTAGCTAGTTCCTCAGCCTTTTTACGGGCTGCCTCTGCTTCGTCAATATCGTTGGTGATTTTTTCAGCACGCGCATCCAAAATACTAGTAATATTGCCCCAAGCAAATTTCTTTACTAAAAAGATTAATAAGAGGAAGGAACCAGCGATTAGTATAAAGTCACCAATAATGGTACCAATTGTTAAATCCATCTTCTACTCCTCTACTTACTCTTCCTCACCGTTTATTTTTTTACCTATGTACATGGATGACAACATGGTAAATACATAGGCTTGGATACATGAAATGAAAATCGAAAAGGCTGTCCATAACATGCTTCCGATAAAGGCTGCTGGATACCAATAAAAGGCTTGTTGAGACAAGGCTAAGAGCAAGCCTGCCAATACTTCACCGGCAAAAATATTCCCGTAGATCCGAATTGCTAAGGAAGCAAAATTGGTCACCTCTTCTAGGAGGTTCATCGGGGTCATAAAACCAGGAGTCGCAAAGGCCTTCAAGTATTCCTTAAAGCCTCGACGACGAACTCCTTCCACATGTGCGATCAAGGTGATCATAAAGGAGAGAGATAAGTCATAGCCGAGGTTAGCCGTTGGGGAAGTCCACAAGTTATAACCGTTTGTTGTTTGGACTTTTGCCATTAAGCCAATATTATTGGCCACTAAGATAAAGAGAAAGAGAGAAAACAAGAACAAAGAATAGTTCTTCATGTAGTGCTCTCCAATGTTTCCCTTGGTAAAACTAATGACAAAATCATAGATCATCTCAAGAGCATTCTGTTTGCCCTTAGGACGGAGGGTCATTTTGCGGCTTGCCCAATAGACAAAAGCAAAGACCATCAAAACAGTTACAAGAGACATGGCAAGTAGGGTCAAATCAAAGGATACTGGTCCAATATTTAGGGTTGGATTCACACTTTCTTCCAAGGTTTGACACCTCCTTTCCTAAATAGAGAAGTCTATTTAATAACGAAGGCCATGGCCAAGGTTACGAAGAAGGTACCTTCTACAAAGGCAATCCCAAGGATCAAAAGGCTACGTAATTGACCGATAATCTCTGGTTGACGAGAAGCAGCTTTAAAAAGATTACTCATAATCAATCCTTCAGCAATGGATACGCCGAAGCAGGCAAAACAAAGACCTAAAAATGTTAAATTCATGATGAATTCTCCTTAAATAAATTTTACTCCCTTAGTTTACTCCTAAAAAATATAATAGTCAAATGTTTGCTCAGAAAGAAAACGTTTTACGGCAATTCTGTCACCACTTTTAAAATTTCTCTTACCACTAGCTTTCAAAAGATTCTAATTATCTTTAGACACTTTGTCTATTTTTGTATTTCACACAAATTTATATTATTTTCATCAGAAGAGGAGGCATTATTACCAAGGATAGAAAAAACTCACCTGACGAGCAGATGAGCATTTTCTTCCTATTTAAAAATAGAGGTTTTGAAACTGTCTGTTTGTTGCAGCAATTTCTTAAAGACTTTTTCTTTCAGTGAAACAGTATGATCAAATTTGACAGAGCCGTTACTTAGGGTAGCTTTATCTTTATCAACTGCTTCAGCAAAGGCTTGTTTCAAGTCTTCATAGCTATTGTATGTTTTACCATCAATTTCAAAAGATTGTATTCCATTTTTAGCACTTGTCACAACTTCTTTGAAGTAAGCTTTCTTCCAATCTTCAAGGGTACTAAATTTACCATCAGAAATCTTGTTAATGATGAAATCATCACCTAGAGTATCTTTACCAGCTTTTTTAGATTCAGCTTTTAGCATGTTAGAAGCATAGTTCAGGAAGCCTTTTTCATAGCCATAGTAACCCCAGATTCTGAAAGTATTGTGTTTAAATGACATCGCTCCTGGAGCACCTTCACTAGTGTTCCCACCATAGATCCCTGTCATCATCGGTACGGTCACATAAGCTGAACCAAAGTCTGATGGATTATAGACGCCATTTCCAGGACCACGGTTGGTCATGAAATTATTGGTGATGAGGTCATCTACTGTGTTTAAAGCAATGGCTTTTTCCTCATCACTCAACGGTCGAACCTTATCGAATTGGTTCTTGGTGTTATTTCCTCGGTATTGCTTATCAACCTTCTTGAACCAAGCATTGTTTAAATCTTGATTTGCTTTATTGAGGACAGCTTCTCCTTCAAGATAATCTAGAAGCATGAGAGTGTCATTATAGCCCTTCATGTAACGATCAATTTCGTCACGTGATTTAAGGTCATTTGGATTAGTGTTATACCATTGATTTCCATCGTTTGGACGTTCATAAGCCATGTTGAGACCTAGGGCTTTGTACTCACCATTTGGATTTGATACTGACGGAGTTTGTAACATTCCTTGAGCAAATGCTTCAAGATCTGTTCCTTCACGGTGTCTTGAGCCACCTAGGTAAACCATTCGGTCATTTACGTGAGTTGTTTCATGAGTAAAGGCAGATACCCCAAAATCACTAATCATGTCCGTCACCATAAAGAAGACAGAATCATCCTTATATGGATTCGCATAAACGCGAGCAACAGCTCCCATACGCCAATCAGTCGCATGGTAACGGTCTGTAGGTCCATACAATTCACGGATAGGTGCCACATCTTTACCACTGTTTGTATGGCCATAACGGTCAGTACTAATGCCTTTATAATTCTGGTTGTCCAGTACAGGTGTTGGAACCATATTATTGCTCTTCAAGAGCTGATTACGTACTTTATCTAGAGATAGACGTGACCAGAAATCTAGGTAATTCTGTTGTCCTTTAGCAACCTTATCAATTTCAGCTTTGAAGGCATTACGCTCTGCTTCAGTGTTCTTACCATATTTTTCAAATGAACTATAGGCCATGGTGTTATAGGTTGAAATCAAGAACATATGGGCATCTTTTAAGTTCAAGAGTGGTAAAATCATTTTACCGTGAACATCATTGTTTAAGCCCTCATAGGCTCTATGCTTAGCAGATGCGAATGCTGGATTGGTTGTCTCAGGCTCGACAATATAGACATTGTCTTTGGTTGCTTTTATGAACCAATCATTTAGATCTTTGTCTTCTGTGAATAGACGCATATTATAGTCTAAGAAACTGTTTAACTCGCCTATACCGATAACTCCACCGATAGTTTCGCGATAAGCTTCTAAAGTTCTATCACCTTTAATGTTATTTTCTTTGGAACCAACCTTGATCAAGAAGTCTAACACACTTACATTCTTACCATAGAAGTCTGGTTTAAACAACATGAGTTGCTTAATATTAAAATCATCAAACTTCACTCCGTAATAACGGTTCAGGTAAGAAAGACCAAGGAGAACCGCTGCCTTGTTATCATCAATCTTCTTGATAAGGGCACGTTTGGCAGCCTCATCCGTGTTTAATTGATGGTCTTGGTTTTCAACTAGTTGTTTCACCAAGTGAGTCAGATTGTCCTTGACTTCTTGGAAACTTTCTTCGAGGTAAAGGTTCTTAATGGCATTGACTTTGTTTGGTCCTGTTCTACCAAGATGAGTGTAGATTGGATCAGATTGCAATTCGACAGGACTTAATTTCCCTACGATGGCACCAATGAGATCACTACGGTCTTTGTCCACCATATTCGGCGTATAGACTACTTCACCGAGTTCTGCAATACCGTACTCTTTCACTTGTTTGACTTTAGAGTCTTTCGGCGTAATGCTAAAGATATCTTTTGTCTTATCTGCATAGTGGATCATAATATGATCAGCATCAGCTAATTCCGTCACGAAAGTATTACCTTTCATGGCAGTTACAGATAATACTTCTTTAGTCAAGAGAGGACTTCCTGCAGCTAATTTATTACCTTGGTCTACAATCCACTCTTTATTATAGAAAGGTTGAAGTTTTGCAATATTACGGTAAGCTAGCTCACGAGTTGCATCATAACTATCAATTGCTTTGTACTGATCGTCTTTGTTTAGACTGTTATTAAGCTTGTCTTCAATTGGTTTGCTGCTAGTAAATTTATCAGCAGTGATTCCCATTGCTACAATTTTCTGCTCAGCTTCTGCCAGTGAGATACTTGGAATTTTACGTGAATTGTTAAAGGATTTCTTACCTTCACTCACGCCATCAACACTATAATTACGTTTGGTTCTTGAATAGGTGAAGTAATCGTCAGCATCAATATCTGAGTGACCAAATACCATCTCACCTGTTTTGACTTTCATCATAGTGATGTTGTCTTCAATAGTACCTAAGGCCCAGTTTGTACCCAGCAGTCCACCAGACTGAACAGCTTCTTTTAGTTCGATAGAACCTTTAGCAACTGAATTTCTAAGGACCCCTTCTTTACCGACCGTGTAGTTATTAGCACCATTTTGAGATGAATAGACTAGACCCGCAGCTTTTGCTTTGTTACCAGTAATTTCAGCTTCAACGTAGGCTTTCTCAACGACACCCTTCCAGTTTTCACCAAGGATACCAGCTAAATAGCCTCCTCTATTACCTGCAGCGTGAAGTTTACCAATAAAGGCAACATTACTTACCTTCCCACTACCATCAATTTTATTGATAATACCAGCTACATCATTATTACCGACAACACTTCCTGTTACTTTGACATTCTCGATAGTTGCATTGTTTTTGATGACATTGGCAATTGGAGCTACTCGATCAACTCCAGGCATATCAATATTTACATTTTCTAATAAGAGATCCTTGACAGATCCACCTTCAATGTTTCCAAATAATGGTCTAGTGATATTATGAATGGCAAATTTATTGCCATCAGTACTTCCCAATGAACCTTTAAAGGCATTGGTTACATAAGATTTGCCAGCAGCTGGTACATTATTAGCATTCATATTGCTACCAAGTTTAAATGTACCAGTCGGATTGGCTTGCATAGCTTTTACAAGTTCATTAAAGTCGTAGTAAACATCACCTTCGTGAGCTTTTGGCTTAGGTAAATAGTGTACATACTCTTCAGTGAAACGATTCTCTGCAGTACGTTGAATCAAATCTGGTGCTTTAGCAGTTACTTTGTATAGTTTATTTCCATCTACAGTATCTTCTTCAATTTTATCAACAGCTAGTTTCGTAACCTTATTTTCATGGGTGGTGACCTTTAAGTAGTAAGGCTTCACATCTGATGGTGTCTCCGACAAGAGGCTACGATCAGTCTCAAGGCCTTGGTCATCCACGCTAATCAGACTGGTTTCCTTGATGTTTTTGACTTCAACTTTTTTAAGGTCAAGTCTTAGCGGTTCTTCCTTAAGAACTTCTTCTTCGTCTCCGTTTCCACGGTCATAGACCATGATCGTTGTGATTGTATAATCCTTGTAGTAGTCCAAGTCCGCTAAGGCAGCTGCTAAGTCCGTCTCTGAAAGGGCAAACGTTTTAACCACTTGATCACCCTTCTTCAATACAGCCTGGATAGACTTGATGGTCACACCGTCTGGTTTGTCCAAACGATAAGTAGCTTTAGCACTACGCTTCAATTCTTCCTTCTCGACCTGGGTCAAGGTTAAGGTTGGCTTTTCAAGTTCTTTAGTCCCTTTTTGAATGATCCGATCTTGGGCCTGTTCAACTACTTCTTCCGAAACCGTTGGAGCATCTGCCGTTTTAACCCCCTTGATGGTCTTGTAAACCTTGGTGATTTTCTTCTTCCCATTCTTACCGGCTTGAGAAACCCTTTCGGTTCCTTTTAGCAGGGTGCCATCTTGTTCGGTTACCGTCTTAAATGGAATATCCTCAAACGAAACATCCTCTGTTTGGCCTTCAATCGCCTTACTTCCACGACTAATTCTTTCTGTCACAGGAGCTTTTACCGTTTCAGTTGTCGTACTGAGGGGCTCTCCAATCTTCTCGCCATTGACTGTTTTATAAACACGACGAATTTCCTGGCTACCAGCCTCGCCTTTCTGAAGAAGGCTTTCTTCATCTGTGTAACGATTGGCATCCGTTACATACTCTGTTTCATATGGAAGGATTACCGTTTCTGTCTCCGTCACTGTCCCTTCGGTCGCTTGGTAAACTGGGTTCTCCGGTTGAATTGGGGCTTCGCCGACATGGCCTTCTTCTTGCGTTCCCTTGGCTTCCACAACACCGGTATAGGCTGGATTCTCTGGTTGAACGGGAGCTTCGCCGACATGGCCTTCTTCCTGAGTTCCCTTAGCTTCAACGACACCTGTATAGGATGGAGTCTCCGGTTGAACAGGCGCTTCTCCTACATGACCTTCTTCTTGCGTTCCCTTAGCTTCAACCACACCGGTATAGGCTGGGGCTTCCGGCTGAACAGGCGCTTCTCCCACATGACCTTCTTCCTGAGTTCCCTTAGCTGTGACTATTGGGGCAGGTTGTGGACTTGGTTGAACATCCTCCTTGGTCCCGACAGCAAGAATTTGTGAAACTGGTTCTTTAGTAACCTTGCTTTCAACTACCTTGCGAACTTCCTGACCATTTACCGTACTTACTTCTGTAAAAACAGTCTGTTCACCATTTTGTCCAGCTCTTAAAACTGCTGTTTGACCTTTTGCTAAAGTAGGATCTGCTTGTTCTACCGTTTCAAACGGAATAATTTCTGTTGAAACTTCAACGTTTGGCTTGTCCACTATAGGGAATGCAGGACCCTCTTCAGGTGTTACCTGAGATAGAGTCTTTCCTTCTGTTGCAGGTTGGGATACTGGCTTTTCCTCTACTCTTACATGAGGTTCTTGGCCTGTAGCTCTTGGATCAACTGGACAACGAAGGTAGCCAACATAGTCATAGCCTTCAATCGGAATGACACCATTGGCTAGTTCTTTACTGCTTGCAATTGAAAGAGTTTGATTGTAGCTTGCTAATTCAATATTTTGCAAGGCTGCGGCATCAATAGATAAGAGCAGACTTTGCCCCATGGAACCAATTAATAGGAGTCCCATTACTTTTTTTCGGTGTTTTTTGGACAGCAAAAGAACTGCTAAAGAGGCAGTCGCTAAACTAAGGCCAGCAATCGCCAATTCGGTCGTCCCTGTTTGAGGTAGTAGCCCTTGACTAGGTGTTTTTTTCTTATAGACCAGATAAAAGGTATCTTCATTTTGATATTCTTCAGGAATTGCACGAATCACCTGAGCTTGTTCCTCAGGAGTCAACTCATTTTCCGTGACATACCCCAAATGAACTGTCGCTTCTGCCGTGAATTGATCAGCTTGTACAGAAGGTGCTCCTAATACACTCCCTGCAAAAATAAGGGCTCCAATAGCAACCGGACCTACTCCGACGGATAATTTCCGAATCGAATACTTGGTAATCTTTTCAAAAGCTTGTCTTCTTTGTTTCATCCTATAATTTCCTACATAGTAATATTTGTAAATCATAGGAAGTCACATTTATGTTTGGAGAGGAATGACACTTCCCCTAAAACGCTTCCCGTGATTTTTTACCTTTATCTATCTTATCTTTTTTCGCATCTTTTAGCAACTCATCTTACTCAGATTTCTTCCCTTTTTGCTTCCTATATGTAAGTAGCTCCTTTTCCTTTCTTAGCAACAAAAAAACTCCTAAAATGTACCGGCCCCAAGAGTCAGATTTTTCTGTCTAACTTTTGGGGTCAGTTCAAAATAGGCGTTTTTAGAGATTTATCTTACAAAGACTGATAGAGATCCGCATAGTGTTGACTAGCCGTATCCCAAGAGAAATCACGACTCATGGCTTCTCTTTGAAGACCGTACCAAGCATTCTTATCATGAGTATAGACTGTCAAAGCTTGATCGACAGCCCAGTTTAACCAATAACCAGATAGGTTGTTAAAGCTAAATCCAGTACCACTGCCATTGATGACATTATAGGCTTGCACTGTATCACGCAATCCCCCTACCTCGTGAACCAATGGCAAGGTACCGTAGCGCATGGCCATCATTTGAGATAGTCCACATGGTTCAAAACGACTTGGCATCAAGAAAACATCCGAAGCGGCATAGATTTCTTGCGCCAACTGCACGTCAAACATGATGTTAGCAGAAAGTTTATCTGGATAAGCTTGGCCAAACCAAGCAAAGGCTTGCTCAAAGCCAGGATCTCCTGTACCCAAAAGAACGATTTGGATATCCTTTTGTAGAAGATTGTGGAGTTCTTCAACCACCACGTCAAAGCCTTTTTGGCGGGTCAAACGAGAAACAATTCCAAACAAGGGAACATCATCACGTACCGGAAGTCCGACACGTTCCTGAAGAGCTCGCTTACTTGCTGCTTTCCCTGATAAATCATCTTGACTGAAATGATAGGTCAAGAGCGGGTCTGTTTCAGGATTGTAGAGGTCTGTATCGATTCCATTCACAATCCCCGTTAATTTACCAGATTCCATCCGCAAGATTTGATCGAGTCCGCAACCATATTCAGCCGTCATGATTTCATAACCGTAACTTGGTGAAACAGTGGTCACACGATCAGCATAGAGGATCCCGGCCTTCATCCAGTTCAAGCAATCCTTCCAACGAAGTGTCCCATCTTCATAGCGTTCAAATCCAACTCCAAACAAATCCCACAGCATTCCTGGGTCAAACTGCCCTTGGAACTCTAGATTATGGATGGTCAAGACAGACTTAATACCATTGTAAGCTTGAATCCAACGGTATTTTTCCTTAAGAAGGAAAGGAATCATGGCAGTATGATAATCATGAACATGGATGATATTTGGAATAAAGTCTACTCGTTCCATCATCTCCAGCGTTGCCAATTGGAAGTAGGCAAAGCGCTCCCCATCATCAAAATCTCCGTAGACATGCCCTCTAAAGAAATATTTCTGGTTATCAATAAAATAGAAAGTAACACCATCACGATAGATGCGTTTCACACCAACGTATTCACTTCTCCATCCAACTCTGGTCTCGAAGTGTAGCACATCTTCAACTTGGTCGCCAAATTTCGCCTCTACCATGTCATAGTAGGGGAGGACGACACGAACATCATGTCCCTTTTTAGCCAAGGATTTAGGAAGTGCTCCAATCACATCTCCTAGGCCCCCTGTTTTTGAAAAGGGAGCTCCTTCAGCGGCAACAAACAATAATTTCATTATCCAATATCCTCTGTAATCACAGCACCTTTTTTAATTACAAGAGGTGCCTCTTTGGTTCCACGAATGGTAACACCAGTTTCAACTACGACGCCCTTATCAAGAATCGCATGCTCTACGACTGCTCCTTCGTGAACAACAACACCTGGGAACAAAAGACTGCTACGAATTTCTGCCCCCTTATGGAGATGAACACGACGAGAGATGACAGAATCATGTACCAAAGCTTCGACAATGCTTCCTGAGGCAAATTGCGAATTCTTAATTTGCGAACCAGTCGCATAGTAAGTTGGCTCTTCATTTTTCACCTTGGTATAAATCTTTTGATTTGGTGAGAAGAGAGACATGAATTTCTGAGTTTCCAACATGTCAAGATTAGCGCGGTAGTAGGATTCAACAGAGTGAATATTAGCAATATAGCCAGTGTATTCAAAAGCGAATGCCCCATATTCAACCGCTAAATCACGTAAGATATAACGCAGTTTTTCTGGATGTTCCTTATGAACTTCTTGCTCCAATTTTTCAATCAACCAAGGAGTGTCCACAATAAAGATGTCGGTCGACATATTGTAAAGTGCTTCAGGATCTTGGCCTTCAAACAATTTTTGACCAGTCACATGGTCTGTCTCATCAATATCCAAGATTGCATTTACTTCTGAGATATCCCGTTGATGCATCTTTTTGTATACGACTGTAATAGGTGCATCAATGGTATTATGCAAATGGAAAACCTGGTTCAAATCAATATTCACCAAGACGTCACAGTTCAGAGCGACTGTCTGGTTTGAACCAGAGCGTTTCAAATAGGTCAAGAGTTGCTCGTAGTATTCTTTGCCAACGTTTGAACTTTCTACTGGAGTGTTGTAGATACCGAGATAGTAGTGACTCAAGAGGGTTGACAAGCCCCACTCACGACCAGAGCGAATATGGTCAAAGACAGAACTGATATTTTCTTGCTGGAAGATACCAAATACACTTCGAATTCCTGCATTAGCGAGGCTAGAAAGCGGGAAGTCGATCAAGCGATATTTTCCATCAAATGGCAGACTGGCAACAGGACGATGATCTGTCAATGATGACATATCATGGAAGCCTACTGTGTTTCCTAAAATAGCTGAATACTTATCAATCTTCATCTGTTGCTACCCCCACTTTTTCGTTATATCCAACGACTTGTACTTCTTCCGTTCCATCGATGACAACACCTTCTGAAACAACTGCTCCTTCACCGATAATAGCACGTTTAATCACAGCACCTTGACCGATAATGGCACCACTCATGACGACAGAATCTTCAACGACTGCACCTTTACGAACTTGTGCTTCCGTAGACAAGATAGAATGTTTTACTGTTCCGTCTACCAAGCAGCCATCCACTACCAAGGAATCTTCAATATGGGCATGTTCGCCAAATAAGTTTGGTGGTGAAATCAAGTTACGAGAATAAATCTTCCAGTGACGATCCCGGCTGTCCAAGGCATTGTTTGGATCAATATATTCCATATTCGCTTCCCAGAGAGATTCAATAGTCCCCACGTCTTTCCAATAGCCCTTGAATTCATAAGCATAGACGCTTTCTCCAGATTCAAGATAAGTTGGAATAACGTTTTTACCAAAGTCAGACATATCGATGTCACTCTTCTCTGCAGCCACTAGCATGTTGCGAAGACGAGACCAGTCAAAAATGTAGATCCCCATAGAAGCTTTTGTTGATTTTGGCTCTGCAGGTTTTTCTTCAAATTCGACAATTCGATTGTTGGCATCCGTATTCATAATTCCGAAACGGCTAGCTTCTTTTAAAGGTACATCTAATACAGCTACTGTAAGGCTGGCATTGTGATCTTTGTGAGACTGAAGCATGTCGTCATAGTCCATCTTGTAGATATGGTCTCCAGAAAGGATCAACACATACTCTGGATTGATGCTATCGATGTAGTCGATATTTTGGAAAATCGCATGACTTGTTCCTTCAAACCAACGATTTCCTTCACTTGCAGAATAAGGTTGAAGGATAGAAACCCCAGTATTAATACCATCAAGACCCCAACTGGAACCATTTCCGATATGGTTGTTTAAGGCAAGCGGTTGATACTGAGTAATCACGCCAACATTGTGGATACCTGAGTTGGCACAGTTGGATAAGGCAAAGTCAATAATACGATAACGTCCACCAAATTGCACTGCAGGTTTGGCAATGCTTTGAGTGAGTTTTCCAAGGCGAGTTCCTTGCCCACCAGCAAGGATCAGAGCTAGCATTTCATTCTTCATTGATTACTCCTTTTTGGATTGACGAGACCTTCTTCCCACCTCTGAGGAGAGGCACTGTGGCCTCTTCTACAGACTTAGGAATGGGATCATAGACTGCGATCAGTAGATCACCAACAACTATTTTTTTGTTTTAGACACATTGGAACGAAGTTTTCGTTTCACTTTCCATACACTGGCTCCAAGAGCCGGTAAGGTGAAGGTCAAGGTTTGTGGATAATCTTTCCATAATCCCTCTTGAGTCTTCACTTCCTGGTTGTGCTCTTTCCAGACACCTCCCCATTTCTCTAGTTCTGTATTCCAAATTTCTTCATAGACCCCAGCAACAGGGACGCCGACTGTAAAGTCCTTGCGCTCTACTGGTGCCATATTAAAGATACAAAGCAGATGATTTCCTTTTTTATCCTTACGAGTAAAGGTCAAGACACTCTGATCTCGGTTATCTGCATCAATAATCTCAATACCATCATAGCTATCATCAATTTCCCAGAGCATCTTGTTATCTTTGTAGAATTGATTGAGCTGTGAAGTAAACTCTTGCATCTTGCGGTTCATGTCATCTTCTAGATTGGACCATTCTAGCTGTTCTTCAGACTTCCATTCTAAGAATTGGCCAAACTCTGAACCCATGAAGAGCAATTTCTTACCTGGGTGACAAATCTGATAGGTCAAGAGGTTGCGCAAGCCAGCGAACTGGTTGTAGCGATCTCCCCACATCTTATGCATGAGACTCTTCTTCCCGTGGACCACTTCATCATGAGAGAATGGCAACAAGAAGTTTTCAGAGAAAGCATACATAAAGCTAAAGGTCACCAAGTTGAAATCAAATTTCCGATAAATAGGATCTTCCTCATAGAAGCGAAGGATATCATTCATCCAGCCCATATTCCACTTGTAGTCAAATCCTAAACCGCCATACTCTTCTGGACCAGTGATCTTGGTGCCAGATGAACTTTCCTCCGCTGCCATGATGACATCCGGATGTTCTGATTTAATCACAGCATTCATCCGCTTAAGGAAATGGATCCCCTCATAGTTGAGATTTCCACCATCAATATTTGGTGTCCATGGACCACTATCGTAGTCTAAGTAAAGCATGTTGCTGACCGCATCGACCCGGATTCCATCCAAATGGTAAAACTCAATCCAGAATTTTACACTAGAGATGAGGAAGGATTGAACCTGGTTTTTCCCTAGGTCAAAGTTCATTGCTCCCCAGCCATAGTTGTGGGCACGATGGTGGTCCTGGTATTCAAAAGTAGGTGTTCCATCGTAATAAGCCAAGGCATCATCATTGATAGTAAAGTGACCCGGCACCCAGTCCACAATCACCCCGATGTTATTCAAGTGACAGGCCTCAACGAAATCCTGAAACTCTTCCGGTGTTCCGTAGGTATGCTCTAAGGCAAAGTAACCCATCAATTGGTAGCCCCAACTTAATCCAAGCGGGTGAGCCATCACCGGCATGAACTCCACATGGGTATAGTTCATTTTTACCAAGTAGGGAATCAAGTCTTCCTTCAACTGAGCAAATGAATAAGGACTTCCATCTTCATTGCGTTTCCATGAACCGGCATGAACTTCATAAATATTTACTGGACGAGATCTAAAGCCAAGTTTTCTCCGTCTAGCCATCCAGAGTCCATCTTTCCATTTCCGTTCCGGAATATCTGTAATAACCGCTCCAGTACCCGGACGTTTTTCCATGCGGACTGCTAAAGGATCCACCTTCATCAAGCGGTGGCCATTTTGTCTTGTAACATGGAACTTATAGATATCGCCAACTTGAGGTGCAGTTGTAAAAACTTCCCAAACACCAGCTTCGTTTCTTACCATAGGAATTTCATTTTCTTCCCATTGGGTGAAATCACCTACCAGGTGTACTGCCTGAGCATTTGGAGCCCATACACGGAAACTATACCCTTCCACACCATCTACTTGCTCTTTATGAGCCCCTAGATAATGTTGAAGATGAAAGTTCTCTCCGGTTCCAAATGTATACAATGCTTGTTTCGTATCCATTCACTCACCTCTCTCGCTTTTATGTAAGCGCTTCCTATTGATATTATTCTACTATAAATAGTTGAAATATTCAAGATTTTTTCTTGAATAATACGATGAAAAATTATGAAAAGAATTTGAAACTTTCATTGTTTCCCTGAAATTTCCTAAAGTAGATTCATAATTGTTCAGTTTTCAAACTATCTTTCCAATATTATACTATAAAAATAATTGTAATTAAACCTATTTCCGAAAATTTTTGGAAAATTTAAATTTTTTGTTTTGATATAGCAACACCTACTCCATTTTTGTTCAGCTACTTCATTTAAAGAAACAAATACAGGTTTAAAATAAAAAAGCTACCACCTCTTCCGAGGTGATAACTTTTATCAGATTTTTAAGATCAATTAGTCTACGTTCACGTATTCTTTAGAAAGTTCAAGCACTTCTTCCATAGTTGAACATTCAGTAAGAGCACGATTGGCGTATTCTTGCATCTTAGCTGTGTCAAGTTTCTTCATCAAGCTACGTGTACGAAGGACAGATGTAGCTGACATAGAAAACTCATCCAAGCCCATTCCGACAAGAAGAGGAACAGCTGTTTGGTCACCAGCCATCTCACCACACATTCCAGCCCATTTACCTTCAGCGTGAGCTGCTTTGATCACATTGTTGATCAAACGAAGGATTGATGGGTTATATGGTTGGTAAAGGTATGAAACTTGTTCGTTCATACGGTCAGCAGCCATGGTGTATTGGATCAAGTCGTTTGTACCAATTGAGAAGAAGTCAACTTCTTTGGCAAATTGATCAGCCAACATCGCTGCTGCTGGGATTTCGATCATGATCCCTACTTCGATGTCGTCAGCAACGGCAACACCTTCCGCAACCAATTTCGCTTTTTCTTCTTCCAGAATACCTTTAGCTGTACGGAACTCTGTCAACAAAGCAACCATTGGGAACATGATCCGCAATTTACCGTGAACAGATGCACGAAGCAAAGCACGCAATTGTGTACGGAACATTTGGTTACCTGTTTCAGAGATAGAGATACGCAACGCACGGTAACCCAAAAATGGGTTCATTTCTTTAGGAAGATCGAAGTAAGGAAGTTCTTTATCCCCACCGATATCCATTGTACGAACGACAACAGGTTTACCGTTCATTCCTTCAAGAACCGCTTTGTATGCTTCATATTGATCATCTTCAGTTGGGAAATCTTGAGAATCCATGTACAAGAATTCAGTACGATAGAGACCAACAGCTTCTGCACCATTTTCGTTCACACCTTCAACGTCTTTAGGTGTACCGATGTTAGCAGCCAACTCGAAGTGTTTGCCATCTGCAGTAACAGTTTTGGCATCTTTCAAAAGAGCCCATTCAGCTTTTTGTTTAGCGTAAGCTTCACCAGCTGCTTTAAAGGCTGCAATTTGTTCTTCACTTGGGTTGATGACCACTTCACCAGTGATTCCAGATACAGCCAACACATCACCATCTTTTACAAGATCTGTAATGTTGTTTGTACCAAGAACCGCTGCAATTTCAAGTGTACGCGCCATGATAGCTGAGTGACTTGTACGTCCACCAATGTTTGTAACAAAGGCTTTAACAAACTGTTTGTTCAATTGAGCGGTATCGGATGGAGTCAAGTCATGCGCAACCACGATTGCTTCTTCATTGATGGTTGCAGGGTTTGGCAATTTCTTACCAAGCAAGTTTGCAAGAACACGTTTGGTCACGTCGCGAATATCTGCTGCACGTTCTTGCATGTATGGGTTATCTTCCATTCCTTCAAAGATGGTGATAAACATGTCTGTGACTTCTTTTAAACCAGCCTCAGCATTCACCTTCTTCGTGCGAATTGTTTCCTTGATCTGACCAACCATTTCAGGGTCAGAAAGGACCATCATGTGAGCATCAAATACTTGTGCCGCTTCCTCACCAAGGCTCGCTACTGCATTCTCCCGAATAAGAGAAAGCTCGTTCTGTGAAGCTTCAAGAGCTGCATCCAAACGAGCTTCTTCTGCATTTGTATCTTCAACTGAGATTGTTTCAAATGACAAGTCGGGTTGAACAAGTAGATATGCCTTAGCAACGGCAACACCATCAGATGCTGCAATTCCTTTAAGCATTTCTGTCATGTTTATGCCAATCCTTCTTTTTCCATTGTTTCAGCGATTGCTGCAAGAGCATCATCAGCGTCAGCACCTTCAGCTGAGATTACAACGTCAGCTCCTTGACCAACACCAAGGCTCATAACACCCATGATTGATTTCAAGTTAACTGATTTACCTTTGTATTCAAGAGTAATATCTGAAGCAAATTTGCTAGCAGTTTGAACCAACAAAGTTGCTGGACGTGCGTGGATACCTGTTTCTGCCACGATGTGGAAATCTTTAGAAGCCATAGTTTGACTCTCCTTTTAAAATTAGTTTTTGAGTTATCTGTGATAACCCTTACAATTTGCTATTATATCATCTTCTTCATTATTTTTCAAGATTTTTATCACACACTTACTGAAAATACTTACAGGAAGCACTCATTTTTTCTCTTCTTTTAAACTACTTTTTTTACTTTCTTCTATTAAATAAATAGAATTGCTTTCAGGGACACAGTATATAGAATTTTAGGAAAATAGTTCGAATTCCTTTGACTTAAAAAACCTATATTTTATCACGTTTTCCTCAATTTTCACTAATTCTTACAATACTACATATTGTGGTATACTCCGATATAGTTAATTTACGTGCACAATATTTAGTTAAAACTCTTGACAAGGAAAAACCTTTTGTTTATACTAGATACAGATTTATGAATTTAGAGGAGTTAGATCACATTATGGTGACAATTTATTCAAAAAATAATTGCGTTCAATGTAAAATGACCAAACGTTTTTTAGATACCAATCACGTTGAATACCGTGAAATTAATCTAGATGAGCAACCTGAGTTTGTAGACCATGTGAAGAACCTTGGTTTCAACGCTGCACCAGTTATCCAAACGGCAGATGAAGTCTTCTCTGGCTTCCAACCAGCTAAGCTCAAGAAATTATCTTAAAACTATCAAACAGGATCTGATTGGTCTAGGGAATGGATTACTGTAGTTCTCGACTACAGTGTTCCCCTAGCCCTTTTACTTGTACAGGGGAGCTTGCCTCCCCTTTGTTTTTGAATTAGAAAAAGGAACATTATGGGATTAAAATCACTTGAAGACGTAACCTACTTCCGTCTTAATAATGAAATCAACCGTCCAGTTAACGGTCAAATCATGCTTCATAAAGATAAAGAAGCCTTGGATGCTTTCTTCAAAGAAAATGTTGTGCCAAATACCATGGCCTTTGATTCAATAACGGATAAAATCAACTACCTTATTGAACACAACTATATCGAAACAGCCTTCATTCAGAAGTACCGTCCTGAATTTTTGGAAGAATTGGCCCAATTTATCAAAGATCAAAACTTCCAATTCAAGTCCTTCATGGCTGCCTATAAATTCTATAACCAGTATGCTCTGAAAACAAATGATGGAGAGTACTATCTCGAAAGTATGGAAGACCGCGTCTTCTTCAATGCTCTCTACTTTGCGGATGGAAATGAAGAAATTGCTAAAGACATCGCAAATGAAATCATCCACCAGCGCTACCAACCAGCTACTCCTTCTTTCTTGAATGCTGGACGTGCCCGCCGTGGGGAATTGGTTTCTTGTTTCTTGATCCAGGTAACTGATGATATGAATGCGATCGGACGCTCTATCAACTCGGCCCTCCAACTTTCACGTATCGGTGGTGGGGTTGGAATCTCCCTCAGCAATCTTCGCGAAGCTGGTGCACCAATCAAGGGCTATGAAGGAGCCGCTTCTGGGGTCGTGCCAGTCATGAAACTCTTCGAAGATAGCTTCTCTTACTCTAACCAATTGGGACAACGCCAAGGGGCTGGTGTAGTTTACCTCAATGTCTTCCACCCAGATATCATCTCCTTCCTTTCTACTAAGAAGGAAAATGCCGATGAAAAAGTTCGTGTTAAGACCCTTTCACTTGGTGTCGTCGTGCCAGACAAGTTCTACGAGTTGGCTCGTAAGAATGAAGAAATGTACCTCTTCAGCCCTTACTCTGTAGAGCGTGAATACGGAGTGCCATTTAACTACATCGACATCACTGAAAAATACGATGAGTTGGTTGCTAATCCGAACATCCGCAAGACAAAAATTAAGGCCCGTGATTTGGAAACTGAAATTTCTAAATTGCAACAAGAATCTGGTTACCCATATGTAGTTAACATCGATACTGCTAACCGGGCAAACCCTATTGATGGAAAGATCATCATGAGTAACTTGTGTTCAGAGATCCTCCAGGTTCAAGAGCCAAGCTTGATTAACGATGCTCAAGAATTCATTAAAATGGGGACTGACGTCTCATGTAACCTTGGTTCAACCAACGTGGTTAACATGATGACTTCACCTGATTTTGGTCGTTCGATTCGTGCCATGGTTCGTGCTTTGACCTTCGTTACAGATAGCTCTCATATCGTTGCTGTTCCAACAATTGACCACGGAAATAGCCAAGCTCATACCTTTGGTCTTGGAGCCATGGGACTTCACAGCTACCTTGCCCAACAATTGATCGAGTATGGATCACCTGAATCTGTTGAGTTTACGAGCATCTACTTCATGCTCATGAACTACTGGACTCTCGTCGAATCAAACAACATCGCACGTGAACGGGGCGTTACCTTCCACAACTTTGAAAAATCAGACTATGCCAACGGTAGCTACTTTGATAAGTACACGACCGGAGAGTTTGTTCCAAAATCTGATCGCGTCAAAGAACTCTTTAAGGATATCTTCATTCCTAGTGCAGAAGACTGGGCTGAACTCCGCGATAAAGTCAAGGCAGATGGTCTTTACCACCAAAACCGCTTGGCTGTCGCACCAAATGGTTCTATCAGCTACATCAATGACGTATCTGCTTCTATCCACCCAATCACACAACGGATTGAAGAACGCCAAGAGAAGAAAATCGGTAAGATCTACTACCCTGCTGCTGGTTTGTCAACAGAAACCATTCCTTACTACACTTCTGCCTACGACATGGATATGCGAAAAGTCATCGACGTCTATGCTGCTGCAACTGAGCACGTAGACCAAGGACTTTCACTCACGCTCTTCATGCGTAGTGATATTCCAAAAGGGCTTTACGAATGGAAAACTGAAAACAAACAAACCACTCGTGACTTGTCTATCCTTCGCAACTACGCCTTTAACAAGGGAATCAAGTCTATCTACTACGTCCGTACCTTTACCGATGATGGTGGAGAAGTTGGCGCGAACCAATGTGAAAGCTGTGTCATCTAAGACACTCTGATCCATTGCTACCAAAAAGTCGGTTCGCCGACTTTTTGTGCGGTATTCTAACAATTGTGTTAGAATAATAATGATTGTATGATCGAATGAATTAGAAAAAGAAAGAGATTTCAAATGGAAACTTACTACAAAGCCATTAACTGGAATGCCATCGAGGATGTCATCGATAAATCTACTTGGGAAAAGCTAACCGAACAATTCTGGTTGGATACACGTATTCCTTTGTCAAACGACTTGGACGACTGGAGAAAGCTGTCTAACAAGGAAAAAGACCTTGTTGGTAAAGTTTTTGGAGGTTTAACCCTTCTCGATACCATGCAGTCTGAAACGGGTGTGCAAGCCCTTCGTGCGGATATTCGTACTCCTCATGAAGAAGCTGTCTTTAACAACATCCAATTCATGGAATCTGTCCATGCTAAGTCTTACTCTTCTATCTTTTCTACCTTGAATACCAAGTCAGAAATCGAAGAGATTTTCGAATGGACCAATACCAATCCCTTCCTTCAAAAGAAGGCAGAAATCATCAACGAGATCTACCTCAATGGCACTCCTCTAGAAAAGAAAGTAGCCAGCGTCTTCCTTGAAACCTTCCTCTTCTACTCTGGTTTCTTCACACCGCTCTACTATCTTGGAAACAACAAATTGGCCAACGTGGCAGAAATCATCAAGTTGATCATTCGGGACGAATCTGTTCACGGAACCTATATCGGCTACAAGTTCCAACTTGGATTTAACGAATTACCAGAAGACGAACAAGAAAAACTTAAAGAATGGATGTATGACTTGCTCTACACCCTCTATGAAAACGAAGAAGGCTATACAGAGAGCCTCTATGACGGTGTAGGTTGGACAGAGGAAGTCAAGACCTTCCTTCGCTACAATGCTAACAAAGCCCTCATGAATTTGGGACAAGATCCCCTTTTCCCTGACTCAGCGGATGATGTCAACCCAATCGTCATGAACGGGATCTCAACCGGTACATCCAACCACGACTTCTTCTCTCAAGTCGGAAATGGTTATCTTCTCGGTGAAGTAGAAGCCATGCAGGATGACGATTACAACTATGGCCTATAAGACAAAAACCTTTCCAGATGGAAAGGTTTTTTTGTTTTTTTATGCTAAAAATTAGCCTTGCTGCAGAAGAAACTATCTCAAATAAACAAATCAGTCCTTTCCAGATTTGGAAAGGGCTGATTTGTTAGGTATGTTAGTCCCCATTCTTCTTTATTGAAGCAAGAAGATAAGGAGAGAAGCGATCAGGTTATTTGCTATATGCAGGGCAATGGCATAACGAATATCTTCCTTAGTCAGATACGCTAAAGCGAAAATTGAACCCATTATAAAGTAAATTAGAAATTGCCCTAGACTAGACGGAAGATGGAGAAAAGAAAATAAACTAGAAGAAAGAGCAATATAGAGCAAGGTCTGTCCTAGGGTTTCCTGCTTTGAAAATAGATACTTGGCCATTAAGCCTCTAGTTATGAATTCTTCAATAATGGGAGCAATAAAAATAATATAGAAAAAAACGAAGGCAGGAAATAACTCCAAGAAAAACTCAATACTTCTTTGATTATTAGACGATTCACCCGAGACCAAGGCTTGAAGAGCAATAAAGGCAACTAATAATCCAATGGGTAACCATATCGTGGACGTCAGTTTGGTCTTTTTAACCTCAAGTTTCCAACCCTTTTGGTACCATTTCCACAAACCAAAAATATAGAGAGCAGATACCAAAGCGAATATCAAGAGAATGAGAAGCTCGGAACCTCCCTCAACAAGAACATTCAAGCAACTAGCAAGAATCCTCGAAAATAAAATAAAATGAGAGAAGACCACCAAGGCATACAAACCAACATTTTTCCAGATACTGTTCCCCTTCATACAACACTCCTTTTTCCTTTCGATTCCTATTCCAAGTCTATTTTTTAATTCAATTATCTACTTTTGATTATTTATTATGCTGTCAAACTTAGGATTTTTATGAGGGCCTCGGACTGCACCTTCAAATCGACAATGGAGCAATATCTAAGACACTTCCTTTTTCCTATATATTTATTGTAATGTATTTATCAAAAATTACAAGTACTTCTTAAAAAGTTTTTACAAAGATTTAACAGTTTACCATACAAAAAGACCTACCCGAAGGTAGATCTCTTGTTGCTTACAATTTAGTTGCTACGGCATCCAATAATTCTTGGATTTTCGCTTGGTTGCTTCCTCCTGCCATGGCCATGTCTGGTTTACCACCACCACGTCCATCAACGATTGGAGCCAATTCTTTAACCAAGTTACCTGCGTGGATGTCTTTTGTCTTGCTGGCTACGAGAAGGTTGACCTTGTCACCGATTGCTGCGACAAGAACAAGCACGTCAGAGTAATCTTTTTGTTTCCAGTTATCCGCAAAGGTACGAAGGGCACCTGCATCTGATACAGAAACTTGACTAGCAATGTAACGGTGGCCGTTTGCTTCTTGAACATGTTTGAAGACATCACCTGCCGCTGCTGCTGCAGCTTTTTCCTTCAATTCAGCATTTTCTTTTTGCAATTGACGGAGCTGCTCTTGAAGGCCTTCAACCTTATGAGGAACTTCCTTGAGTTGAGGTGCTTTCAAGGTTGCTGCGACTGCTTTCAGTGCATCTTCTTGTTCACGATAAGCTTCGAAGGCTTCTTTACCAGTCACTGCCAAGATACGACGAGTTCCTGATCCAATCCCTTCTTCTTTGACAATCTTGAAGAGGCCAATCTCAGAAGTATTGCCAACGTGGGTACCACCACAGAGCTCCACTGAGTAGTCACCGATGGTCACAACACGGACTTCCTTACCGTATTTCTCACCAAAGAGGGCCATAGCACCCATATCTTTAGCTGTATCAATATCAGTCTCAACAGTCTTAACTGCGATCGCTTCCCAGATTTTTTCATTGACTTGCTGTTCAATAGCACGCAATTCTTCTGGAGTTACAGCTTGGAAGTGAGTGAAGTCAAAGCGAAGGAATTCCACTTCATTAAGTGAACCTGCTTGAGTTGCATGGTGGCCAAGGATATTGTGAAGAGCCGCATGGAGCAAGTGAGTGGCTGTGTGGTTCTTCATGACACGGTGACGACGATTGCTATCGATCGCCAAAGTGTATTCTTGGTTCAAAGCAAGTGGAGCATGAACTTCAACGGTATGAAGTGGTTGGCCATTTGGTGCTTTTTGAACGTCTGTTACAGTCGCTACGACATTTCCTGCAGCATCCAAGATTTGACCATGGTCCGCAACTTGTCCACCCATTTCAGCGTAGAAAGGTGTCTCTGCAAAGATAAGTGACGCAGTTCCTTCTGATACAGCTTCTACTTCAGCATTGTCAGCTACGATAGCCACCAACTTAGAAGACAATTGGCTAGCATTGTAGTTGAAGACACTTTCTACAGTGATGTTTTGAAGGGTTTCGTTTTGCATACCCATAGATCCGCCTTTGACAGCAGATGCACGCGCACGTTCTTGTTGTTCTTTCATGGCTGCTTCAAAACCTTCACGATCAACTGTCATTCCAGCTTCTTCAGCGATTTCTTCTGTCAGCTCTACTGGGAATCCGTATGTATCATAGAGTTTAAAGACATCTTGACCAGCGATAACCGTTTGGCCTTTTTCTTTCAAGTCTGCTACGATTGTTTCTGCAAAGTGTTGACCTGAGTGAAGAGTACGAGCAAATGACTCTTCTTCGCTCTTAACGATTTTTTCGATAAAGTCACGTTTTTCAAGAACTTCTGGGTAGTAGCTTTCCATGATTTTTCCAACAGTTGGAACGAGTTTGTAAAGGAAAGGCTCATTGATACCCAATTTTTGACCATGCATAGAGGCACGACGGAGGAGACGACGAAGGACATAGCCACGACCTTCATTTCCAGGAAGGGCACCATCCCCAATCGCAAATGACAGCGAACGGATGTGGTCCGCAATCACCTTGAAGCTCATGTTGTCGTCATCTGGATCGTAGGTTTTACCAGACAACTTCTCAACTTCACGGATAATCGGCATGAAGAGGTCTGTTTCAAAGTTTGTCTTAGCCCCTTGGATAACCGCCACCAAACGCTCTAAACCAGCGCCCGTATCAATGTTCTTGTGTGGCAATTCCTTGTACTCGCTACGAGGAACCGCTGGGTCTGCATTAAATTGTGACAAGACAATGT
This sequence comes from Streptococcus sp. 1171_SSPC, assembly GCF_001069335.1. Taxonomy (NCBI): domain Bacteria; kingdom Bacillati; phylum Bacillota; class Bacilli; order Lactobacillales; family Streptococcaceae; genus Streptococcus; species Streptococcus sp. 1171_SSPC. The sequence continues at coordinate 36,163 of NZ_JWAK01000035.1, read as the reverse complement.
TCCAGATTTCGATGTAACGGTCGTTTTCGATATCTTCTGCAAGAAGGCGAATACCGATGTTTTCTGGGTCAAATGCTTCTCCACGGTCAAAGAAGATTTCTGTATCTGGTCCAGAAGGTCCAGCACCGATTTCCCAGAAGTTGTCTTCGATTGGGATCAAGTGACTTGGGTCCACGCCCACTTCGATCCAGCGGTTGTATGAATCTGTATCAGCTGGATAGTAGGTCATGTAGAGTTTGTCTTTAGGGAAGTCAAACCACTCCGGACTTGTCAAGAGTTCATAAGCCCAGGTAATGGCTTCGTCACGGAAGTAATCCCCGATGGAGAAATTCCCCAACATTTCAAACATAGTATGGTGACGAGCAGTCTTCCCTACGTTTTCGATATCGTTGGTACGGATAGCCTTTTGCGCATTGGTAATCCGTGGGTTTTCAGGGATGATAGTTCCATCAAAGTATTTCTTAAGGGTTGCGACCCCTGAGTTAATCCACAATAGGGTTGGATCGTTTACTGGAACCAAGCTAACAGATGGTTCTACTGAGTGACCTTTGGTCGCCCAGAAATCAAGCCACATTTTGCGGACTTGTGCACTAGTTAATTGTTTCATGTTTTCTCCTCTATTTATTGTTTTCTATTGATTGGCTTAGGAGCCATTTTCCATCATTTCTACATAGTCAATGGCAAGACACAAGGAAATCACCAGATTGGCATATTCCTCTTCATAGACAGAAACCTGATAAGTCGACGTCAAGGTAAAGACTTGCTTGCTAATCTCTGCAACCAGCTGGTCGCGATCATCCAATAACTTGAAATCCAAATCCCAGATATTGCCTTCGATGCGAAGTCCTAGGTTAGAAATGTCATACTTATCACGTAATAAGGTCAGTTTTTTACGGATGAAAAAACTGGAGCCATCTGCCAATTCTACAGTGAATTGGGGCAAGAGGCTAAAAGGCTTCTTCATAATATGGCTGACCTTCTGGCCTTCTACATCAAATACCGTAAAGGTCTTAGGAATCTTCAAAAATGAACCTTCTACCTGGTATTCCACCATTCCTAGATCATTTTTGATGTCAAAGCGTTCCCCTCCAAGTCGAAACTTTTGTTTGACCAGATACGTTTTCATCAGTTTCCTCCTGCAAATCCTTATGAAAACCTTTCTCTTATTAGAAAGGATCTCCGGTAGAAATGCTGAAAAAAAGACAAGCTCACTAACGAAGGGCGAAAAACCGCGGTACCACCTTCATTCAATGAACTTGTCATTCTTCATTCGATTATGTAATTGTTCTATTGAGTAGCAAAATCATTTCTCTTCCATGGCTCGCACCCCCGCCACTTCTCTGCATCCGATTCTAAATGATTTATTCTCAACTATCTCATTATACAGATAAATACAATGCTCGTCAACTAATATCCTTATTTAGAAGATGAGCTACCTTCTGTTGTTGCACCAATATTTTGCATGTATTGGTTGAAGGTTGCCTTGAAGGCATCATCTTTGACCTTGATATTGGCATTTGACATTGCTTTGGCAATGATGCTACGGATAAAGTTGGCATCATTTTTACGTCCTGCCGTCAGAATTTCTTTCAAGCGTTTTTCGTATTTCTTCCAGTCAGATCCTTTTTCTTCCTTCTTAGTTACTTTAACGATATAGTAGGCACCAGCGCTTTTTTGACTAGCAGGATCAATAACGACATCTGAAATACCATTTACATCAAGCTTAGATGCTGCTTCCTTGACACGAGTTGGAACAGTTGTTGTTCCAGAGTCAAATTTGATTTCTCCACCCTTTTCTTTGGTGCTAGCATCTGTAGAATTTTCTTTGGCAATTTGTGCAAAGTCAGCACCTTCAGCTTTTACACTTGCAAGAACTTCATTCGCTTTTTCTTCTGAATCCACTTTAATCACATTTGCAGTGATTTCTGGTGTATAGCTTTCAAAGGCTTTTTTGTAAGCTTCGTCTGTCAACTCTTTTGAAATAGCTTGGTCAACCGCATACTCTAACAAAAGATTGCTACGGATTTGTTGTTTGTTGGTTTCTTCTGTTAACCCTTGTTGAGTGAGGTAGCTCTTGAAAGCTTCACCCAATTGTTTTTTCTGCTCATCAACTTTTTTCTCAACATCTTTGTCTGAGACTTTTGAGCCGTATTCTTTTTCAAAGACTTTATTAATGGTCATTTGGAAAAGATATTGTTGTGCACCTTGGTTGTTTTTGATTTCATCATAGAAATCACCAACAGTGATCGTGTCACCCTTCATTGTGACGATATCCTTGTCACTGCCACCTTTTGCACAAGCTGCTAGCGTTACAACGGATAAGAGGGTCACCGCTCCAGCTACAAATTTTTTCTTCATGTTTATTTCTCCATTCTAAAATTCACTGCTACTATTTTACCACAAATTCAACAGGATAACTTAAATAAGTCTAAAAGCTACTCTTCTGTCGGCAAAGAAATCTCTTCCTGATTTTTACGAATCATAAGAATGCCATCGCCGAGGGGAATCAAACTGGCCGTCAAGCCAGGATGGTCCAAAGTGGCGTCAAAAAGACGCTGCAAGCCTCGATAGATGGTGCGTTGTCCACGACGAACTTCCATAATATCACGCGCCACATCTCCTCCTTGGAAGATATCGTCCAAAATGACTACTCCCCCAACTTCCAACCGTTTGAGAACTTCTGGAAGAAAGACGATGTACTTGGACTTAGCCGAATCCATAAAAATCAAGTCAAAGCGTTGCTCGATATGCTCTAGCAGATCGACCGCATCCCCTTCTAAGAGGGTGATTTGGTTACGCTGGTCAAAACGAGCAAAGTTTTCCTTGGCAAAACCAATCATTTCCTCGTTGCGATCAATGGTTGTAATCCTTGCATCAGGTACTTGCTCTGCCATCAAGAGGGCCGAAAAGCCGATCGCCGTCCCAATTTCTAAGATCGACTTGGGTTGCATGGTCTGCAAAAAGAGACGAAAGAAAGCGACCGTTTCATGAGGGATGATGGGAATATTTTCCCGCCGAGCAAATTCTTCTAGCTCTTTTAAAGCATCCGTTACCGGTGCTTGGCGCTCCCGCATGAAGGAGACAATTTCCTCCTTGACAACTGGGCGGCGCATATTGTGGTTGGCATTTTTACTGTAAGACTCTACCATCTTAGGCCAATCCTAATTTTTCAACGAGAGCCTCAAATTCATTGAGACGACGTTCAAAGACTTCAAAGGCAGCATTGAGGTAGTCTTCTTTTTCCATATCAACACCCGCCTTGCGGATTACGTTGAGTGGGTAATCCGAATTTCCGGCCTTCAAATACTCTAGGTATTTGTCCTTATCTTCTTGTGTTCCATGAACGATTTTCTCAGCTAAGGCAGAGGCTGCTGCAAAACCAGTTGAATATTGGAAAACATAGTAGTTATAGTAGAAATGAGGAATGCGAGCCCATTCGTATTGGATTTCTGGATTGTCTTCTTTAGAAAGACCATAGTATTTCTCGTTCAAATCCGCATAGAGCTCATTCAAGAATTCGCTAGTTAAGACTTGTCCTTCTTGATCTGCTTTATGAATGGCATGCTCAAACTCAGCAAACTGGGTTTGACGGAAGACGGTACCACGGAAACCATCCAAGAAGTGGTTGAGAATGGCAAAACGGGTTTCATCATCTTCTACTTCTGCCAACAATTGCTCGGTCAAGATATTTTCATTAGTTGTGGAAGCAATCTCAGCAAGGAAGATAGAATAATCCCCATAGACATAAGGCTGAGTCTCACGAGTATAGCTAGAGTGCATACTGTGGCCTGTCTCATGCACCAAGGTGAAGAGATTGTCCAATGTATCCTGCCAGTTCAACAACATAAAGGCATTGGTATCGTATGAACCACCTGAATAAGCCCCTGAGCGTTTCCCTTGGTTGACTTGGACGTCGATCCAACGTTCGGTGAAGGCGCGCTTCACGCGGGATAGGTAGTCATCACCAAGCACCGCCAAAGCCTGCTCAGATTTGGCAAGGGCTTCTTCGTAAGTGAACTTGTAGTCAGTAGAAGACAATGGTGTGTAGACATCATACATCTTCAAATCTTCAATTCCCAAGATTTTTGAGCGAAGTTTCACGTAACGTTGCAAGAGTGGCAAATGCTTGTTAACCGCTTCTACCAAACTATCATAGACACTCTCTGGGATAAAGTTAGCAGAAAGAGCTGCTTCACGTGCGCTAGAGAATTTGCGAACCTTAGCATTGTAATTGTGGACCTTGACGTTGGTCTGAAGGGTCTTGGCATAGGTATGTTGGTACTGTTCGTAGACACCATACAAGGCTTGGTATGCTTCCTTACGAACTTGGCGGTCCTTCGACTCTACCAAAGAGATGTAGTTTCCATGAGTCAACTGCACTTCTTGGCCTTGGTCATCTTTCACCATTGGAAAGACGATATCGGCATTGTCCAAAATCTCAAAAGTTTCCCCTGCCGCAGCAAAGATTTCACCTGCTCCTGCTAGCAATTCTTCTTCTTTTTGAGAAAGAACGTGCTCTTTGGTTTTGAGCAATTTGTCAAAGTAATGAGCATAAGCTTCTAAGGCAGGGACTTCTTTCAAGAAGTTGGCATATTGCTCTTCGGTGATCTCCATAAATTCTGGTTCGTAGAAGGCAAAGATCTCCCCTAAAAGGCTGTATAGAGACATGGCTTTTGATTGGAATTCTTGGTATTTGGCTACGCGTGTATCCTGGTCATTCTTCATATGGGCGTAGACATAGACCTTCTCCAAACGACGGCTCAAGTCCAAATAAACTTCTGTGGTTTCTAATAGATTGGCTGGAGAAGACAATAAAGATCCTGCAAAATGGGCAGCATCTTTAATCGCTGCAGCTAAAGCAGTTGCTTCTTCTTCCCAAGCTTGGTCTGTCGCAAAAATGGTCGACAAATCCCATTGGTATTTTTCATCAATTTCATTTCGTTGTTTTACCATTACAAAAATCCTCCAATGTTTCTATTTTATCACATATATTACCATTTGGGGGTATTTGATTCACGGAAATTTAAGCTTTCCCATTCTGATAAAAACGAGGGGAATAAAGAGTCTGCGTCGCTTTCATTCCAGTTCGACGATAGTAGGTCATAAAGTCCTGGTAATAGCTTCGCCAATCTCCCCTAATCTGAATAAAATGGGAAGACTTCAGTGGCCGACAAAGGGGATAAAAGGCTTCCAAGTCCAACTCCAGGAGATGCTTTCCTTTCAGATAGAGTTGTTCCTGAAGGGCCATCCATTTAGGATGGCGGTAATACAGCTGTTGACGAAGATAGTCCTTAAACTGTCTGTCTAGAGGAACTGTCATTTGTTGCAAGCTTTGTTGGGCATAAGGCGTCCGCAAAACTTCTAACAGATTACCTCCATAAAAAGGGAAATGTTGAGTCCGATAATAAAGACGCCCTCGCAAGTCTTGATGAATGAGATAGTGGAGACGAACTTCCTGCTTCTCTAGGTCTAACTCCCAGAGATGAAAGCCCCTATTTTGACTAAAATAGACAAAACCTTCCTGCAGAGCAGACAAGCTTTTCTTAAGCCACAAGTTTTTCCCTAACAACCAATAGACCTGATAGCCATGCTTGTGATAGGCATCGCTCCGTTCTTTTAAACGCTCCATAGACAAGGAACTGCATTGCACTTCTAAGGCAATCTTTTGATCCGGAAGGAGAACATCCGCAATCTGTTGGAAAGCCTGCAGAGGACTTTCCACTTCAGCATCGGAGTTTTGCTTGGCCCATTGATAAAGCCCCAGTTTTAACTCTAAATGCTCTGGACTCTCCGTCTCATGATGAAAGGGGCAAGCCTCTAGGCTAACGTGAGCAAAATGAGGACGCATCACAAACCCTTTCTTTAAGCGGACTTCCTTTCCACACAAGAGACAGAAAAAGGGACCTTCCTTTTTCATCGGGATTTTCTCCAAACAATTCCAACGCTGTTGCTTTGCATCTGTCGCAACAAACATGTCATCACCTCCACTTATATAATTCGTAACCGAAGACGCTTATTTATATAGAAGAGAAAGAAAAAAAGGAGCCAAGCTCCTTGTTTAGATATAATCGTTCTTACATGCAAAGCGACTGCTCATCCATCCTAGACGAGAAGTTTAAATACGTCCCTAGCTTATTGATCTGACTCACTCGAATTCTCGTCTGATGCCGGATCTGGAGTTTCCGATGATGGAGCGGTCCCATTTTCAGATGCTTCAGCTTGTTTTCGAGCCGTTTCAAATTTTTCAACAATGGTTGCACGGGTAGCTTCCGGGACTTCGGTGTCTTCGGACCCTATCGTATCCATAGATTCATTAAAGCGGGTCTTGCTCGTTTCCATTTTCTCTTTCAAATCTTTCAGATAGGTCTCATAGGTCTCTTTAGCAGAGCCCGTCAGTGATGCTCCTGCTTCCTCTGAATGAGCAACGGTTCGGTCCATCATCAAAGCATAGAGCGCTTTAAAGTCTCCAACAGTTCTAGCATTTTCAAGTTCCTCATCTGTATACAAGACAAAAGGAGACTCTGAGGATCCTTTCAAGCTGGTCACTTTCTTGCCCTGAGAAAAGGTTGATGACTGGCGTGTTTCCTTTACAGACTTTTCACTGGACGAGGTCCCTTCTTGATTCGAGCAGGCTACTAGCCCCATCACTCCCAGTAAAGCAAGCGTCGATATTAGTATTTTTTTCATTCACTCTCTCCTTTTTAAGCTTCCACTACCATTTTAGCATCAAGCTCGGGAGTTTTGGAGCCTTAGATCCAAAACTAATTGAACACGGGCTGCGGATTGTGTCAAAAAGATAAGTTCTCCTAGAATCCAAAGATTCTGCGTCAAACTTCCTATTTTGACTTTATCCGCAGACGCCCTTTATATCTTAATTAGTCATGGAACTTCTTCGAAGTTCCATGACGTCCGTACTCACCTATGGAAGTTTCTAGGAATATTATTTCTTTAATTTAAGATTTCCAAATACGGAAATCTTTTTATTTTCTCTTATATCTGATGTTAAAGAAAATTCTTAAGAAAATAAAAGGAAGGAAGCAACAGAGCCACATTGGATCCCAGCCTTTTTGACGACTACTCGTGGTCTTCTGATGGGACGCTTCTACTGCGCTTACAGCCTGCGTTTGCTGAATGGACGGAGAAACAGTTTGCAAGCCATTGGCGATTTGTAGCAGGCCATTTTGAACACTGATCTCTGGATTGGTCCCTCTTTTCACTGTAGCATAGAAGGGTTTGTCTAAGTGATAGGTTTGCCCCTGAATCGTGTGATCCCCCGCAGGCAGGATCTCTTTGTACTCATAATCCTGATAGAGTCTTTCAATCAGGGCATTTCCAATGACGTGGCGCAGGCTCTCTGCAATTTCCACATCGTAATGCCCAACTCCCATAATGACTTGAACAAATCGCTGATTTCCGCGATTAACCGTCAAGGTGTAATTATAATCTGCTGTCGGACTAGAGCCGGTTTTTAGGCCATCCGCTCCCTTTAGAGAATACCTTCCACCTTCCAAGGAATAATTATAATTTTCATGGGTTTCTTCATAATCTGTACCTTGGAAGAGAGTTATCTTGGCATTTTTAGTATAGTTGAGGATTTCAGGGAACTCGTTAACTATGTGATAGGCCAAAATAGACATATCTCTTGCGGTTGTTTGGTTAATGGCATGTTGATCATAGCGGGTCGGATTATAGTAGCCATCTAGGACTGCAGTTGGGGCACCATTAGGATTGTTCCACTTGGTATTGGTCATTCCAATTTCCTGGGCCCGCTGGTTCATCAAATCCAAGAATTTATCTGGATCTCCTCCCGACACCTTATTGGCAATCATGATGGTCGCGGCACTGGATGAAGGAACAAAAATCATATTTAGGAGGGTAGATACCTTGTATTGAGCACCCGCCACAATGGGACTATTGCTCAACTTCTGATTTTGAGAAATGATCACATCCGTATCCGTCGCTGTAATCAGGGTATCATAATCCAGCTGCCCTTCTTTAATAGCTCTCAGAAGAACATAAACAGACATCAATTTAGCCATACTACCCGAGTCACGAGGAGCATCAATATTATCACCATAAAGAATAGCTCCTGTATGAGCATCAACGACAATATCAGCCTTGGGACGGAAAAATTCATCCACCGAAGTCCCAGATTTTTCTGTGATCGACATGATATCTTCTTGTTGGTAAAGATCATCTGCCTTTGCTAGCATTGGGAAACATAGGCAAGCAAGGGAAAGTGTCGCAAATAAGGCACGTTTAAACTTCATTCTCTCTCATTTCTTTCATAAACATCATCGTTCTCCATTATAGCATAAGTCCTTCTATTCACAAACTCTATTTCCTAAACTTTTTACTCCTTCGTGTTCCCAAAGAGACCTGGAGATTTCCCTTTTGGCATCTTTAAAAAGAGGCTTAGTAGAAGGACGAGGACTAGGACAGCCACCAAGAAGTAACTCATCATTGAAAATCCTCCGTGATCCACAAAGAAAGCTGCTAGCGGTTGCAAGAGAATGGTACCAAGATAGCGGACTCCTTGTACAAGAGCCATAGCTAAGACTAGATCTTTCTTATCCACCTGTTGGGAGATAAAACGCAAGGAGACCATGATCAAGACCATCCCTGTCGTATGCTTAGCCAAGAGGGTGACCAGCACTTTTAAGAAGACCGGACTCGGAAGAGCATAGATAAAATACTGGAGCAAGAGGATCCCCACAGGAAGCAAGATTAGTAAACGCAAGGGCCAATGGTCCATAAAACGGTCTGAAAAAAAGATGAGGGGCGCTTCTACAACAACAGATAGGGCCACAACCGTAGAGGCTATCTGAACAGGAAGGCCACTATCCATCAAGAGAGCTGGAATATAGGTATGGCCAATATTCCCCACGCCCGACACAAGCCCCATCAGTAATAGGAAAAAGAGATAGGGTCCATTATGGAGCAAAGGACGGATCGAGACAGCTTCTTTCTGTACCCGATTGGTCTTGGAAATACGGATAGCCCCTAAAGTGAAGAAACTAAGAAGGATCGTGACCAATACACAATAGTATACAGACTGGGGGCTAAGATGAGCATAGAGCCAACCAGCTAGGTGGGCTCCAGCCGCATACCCTAGCGTCCCCCAAACGCGGATTTTTCCAAAAGCATAGGGACTCTGGGTAGCTAAAATCTCCATCATGGGAGCCGTCCCATTTAGACACAGTAATACCAAGCCATAAAAAATCGTCAACCAAAAGAAGTTAGGGGCCCAGATAAAGCCACCCACTCCTGCCATGAGGACTCCTAAGCTCAAGGTCGTGATTTTAACAATGCCAAATCGTTCATTGATATAACCAAATAAGGGCTGGGTAAGCATGGATAGGAAAAAGGCTGTCGACACCAAATTAGATACCTGACTGGCTGAATACTGCTGGCCTATCAGATAGACAGAGATTAAAGTCGTAAAGAGGGCCGTCGACATGAAGTAAAAACTATATAAAAATAAATAAGCAGGATAGGAATTTCGAAATGCTTTCATAAGTTTCCTTTCAACATGAGAAATAAAAGGCAATGACAAAACCCAACTGGATTTCAGTTGAGTTTTGATCAGTTATTTTTTGTAGCGATCCTGAGCCTTGCGCGCCCGTTCTTTGCGATGAGCTCTTTCTAAATACAGAATCATAGCAAGAATGAAAATTGGAATCAGAATGACCAGGCTTTCAAGAGGAAAATGAAAGGATTTTTCTCTAGCTGGGGCCGCCGTACTTTGGGAATCCGATTGACTCACTGCTCCTTCTTTGACTGGAAGTCCATCAGAAATCTTTTCTGATAGGGTCATCAAGCCTGAATCCGCCTCAACCTGTCCATCTTTGACAACGAGTTTTGGATTCTCTTCTCCCTTTTTGACCGTGGCATAGAAAGGTTGATCCAGTGTGTAGGTCTTTCCATCAATCGTCTGAACACCCTTGTCCAACAACTTCTTATAACGATAATCAGCAAAAGCCTTTTCGATCAAGGCATTGCCAAATGGATGTCGATAGTATTCACCATCCTGGTCGGACCAATCACCAACTCCCATGACTACGGAGATAATTCGTTGGTCCCCCCGTTTAGCGGTTGCGATATAATTAAAGGCACCACGTGGACTCGAACCTGTCTTCAGACCATCTACTCCTTCAAGAGCATATCTAGCTCCTGGCAAGGAATAGTTATAGGTATCAAAAGTCTCCTCATAAGGCGTTCCTTGTTTCACGGTCACCTTAGCCTGATTGGTATAGCTAAGAATCTCTGGATATTCTTTCACGAAATGATAGACGAGAATCGCCAAATCTCTTGCAGTTGTCTGGTTGGCCGCATCATTTGGATAGTTATAACTGGTATATAAACCTTGGAAGGTTGAAATGGCCGCTCCACTCGGATTGTTCCAAATTGTATTGGTCATCCCCAACTCCTTGGACTTTTCGTTCATCCGCTGAATAAAGGCATCCGCATCGTGGTTAGAAAGGAGATTAGCCAACATAATCGTAGCCACATTGGAGGATGGAACAGCCGTCATGGTAATCAATTCAGAGACCGTATAGTCCACACCTGCAACGATGTTATTGTTGGAAATCTCATAGATTTTTGACATGGATTGATCCGCAGCTGTTGCAGTGACAACCGTATCTTTGGTAATTTTTCCCTCTTTCATGGTTTCGAAAAGCAGATACAATGTCATGAGCTTACTCATACTTGCTGGATCCCGCACTTCATCAATATTGTCTCTCCACAAAACATCCCCGGTATTCGCATCGATGACGAGAGAGGACCTTGGTCGATTATAGGCTTGCACATGATCATTGGGATACATTTTTTGCGCCATATCCACTAGCTCATCCGCTACGATTGACAGAGGGCGGAGTAGAGATAAGACGACGATTCCTAAAACGAGCAACTTCTTTTTCAAAATATATTTTCCTCAAATATAGAATTTTATCTTATTGTACCATACTTCAATCCATAAAAAAACCTATCTTTCAGGATATTTCAGATAGGTCTCTCTTTTTCAACTGGTTACAGTAGGCTCAAGGCTGCTTGGTCTGCAATAATCACGACATCTGGATGACCTTGAAGGGCACTCGCTGGTAAACTCTCTGTTTTTGGACCATTAACCATTCCTGCAATAGCTTCTGCTTTTGATTCTCCATAGGCAAAGAGAATGATAGACTTGGCAGCAAGAATGTTCGCAATCCCCATGGAGATGGCTTGAGTTGGAACATCTTCAATTTTTTCAAAGAAGCGAGAGTTGGCTTCAATCGTTGATTGATCCAAATGGACCAAATGCGTTTGGCTGTCAAATGGCGTGCCTGGTTCGTTAAAACCAATGTGGCCGTTGCGACCGATCCCTAGAATTTGCAGATCTACTGGATGTTGGGCCAAAATTTCATTGTAATGAGCTGTTTCTTCTTCTGCAGTATCTTCATTTCCTTTTGGAAGATAGCTAACTTTAAACGGTTTCTCATTGAATAAATTTTCCTGCATAAAGTAACGATAGGATTGAGGATCTTCTCCCGTCAAGCCGACATACTCATCCAAGTTGACACTGACCATGTCTGAGAAATCCAAATCACTCTCCCGAATCAATTTATAAAACTCAAGTGGACTGCTTCCAGTCGCAAGCCCCAGAGTTTTGGCACCCTGCTCTAACTTTTCTTTTAGCAGGTCAAAAGCAACCTGTCCCCCTTCGATTTGATTAGCTACTTCAATAACTTTCATGATAAATCCTCCGCTTATTTCTTATATTCATTATATGGTATAGACCAATTTTTGTCAAGCGCTTTCTTGATGTTAGAAAAGGATTTTTTACCTTCATCCCTTTAAAATTCGGCTAGTGATTTCCTTTGTTTCACTCTTATTTCATGATATAATGGGGAAGGTTAAATGTAAGAAATAGAAGAATTTAGATACAAGGAGAGAACATGAACACGAATGACTTTGATTTCCACCTCCCCGAGGAGTTAATTGCGCAAACCCCATTAGAGAAGCGCGATGCCTCAAAACTACTGATCCTCAATCGACAAACAGGTCAGATGGAAGACCAGCATTTTGACGCCATTATCAATGAATTGGAACCAGGGGATGCTTTAGTCATGAACAATACCCGTGTCCTTCCAGCTCGTCTCCATGGGGTCAAACCGGATACAGGAGGGCATGTGGAGCTTCTTCTCTTAAAAAATATCGAAGGCGATCAATGGGAGGTTCTTGCTAAACCTGCCAAACGTCTCAAAGAGGGAGGGGTCGTCAGCTTTGGCGATGGACGTCTTCAAGCGACCCTAATCAAAAAGCTGGAACACGGAGGATGTATCGTAGAGTTTTCTTACCAAGGAATTTTCCTTGAAGTCTTGGAAAGTTTAGGAGAAATGCCCCTACCACCTTACATCCATGAAAAATTAGAAGATAAGGAACGTTACCAGACAGTCTATGCCAAAGAAAATGGATCTGCCGCAGCTCCTACTGCTGGCCTCCATTTCACACCTGAGCTCTTACAGAGGATCGAAGACAAAGGGGTTCACTTGGTTTATCTAACCCTTCATGTCGGACTAGGTACCTTCCGTCCTGTATCCGTCGATGATCTCGACCAACATGAAATGCATTCCGAATTTTATCAACTCTCAGAAGAAGCCGCCCAAACCCTTCGACAAGTCAAAGCGAGTGGACACCGCATCGTTGCCGTTGGGACCACTTCTATCCGAACTTTAGAAACAATTGGGAACAAGTTTAATGGAGAGTTACAAGCCGACTCTGGTTGGACCAATATCTTTATCAAACCAGGCTATCAGTGGCAAGTTGTCGACGCCTTTTCAACCAACTTCCACTTACCAAAATCAACCTTAGTCATGCTCGTTTCTGCCTTCGCAGGTCGAGAACTCACTCTGGATGCTTATCAGCACGCTATCGACCAAGGCTACCGTTTCTTTAGCTTTGGAGATGCTATGTTTATCAAATAAGGAGAGCCCCTTATGAATAAGATTGAAAGTCGCCACCGCCTGATCCGGTCCATTATTTCAGAAAAGAAAATTCGAACCCAACAAGAATTGCAGGACAGCCTGGAAGCGAACGGCATCATCGTGACCCAGTCAACCCTCTCAAGAGATGTCAAATCCTTGAATCTGGTAAAAATTAACGAAGGGGATAGCTCTTATTATGCCATCAATAGCATTGCCCCATCTCGCTGGGAAAACCGACTGCGTTTTTATATGGAAGATGCCCTTGTCATGCTTCGTCCCGTCCAAAACCAAGTAGTCGTCAAAACACTCCCTGGTCTGGCCCAGTCCTTCGGAGCCATCTTAGATGCCCTTGAATTGCCACAAATTGTCGCAACCGTCTGCGGAGATGATGTCTGCCTCATCATTTGTGAAGACAATCAGGGAGCTTTGGACTGCTTTGAAAAATTGAAAGAATTCACTCCTCCCTTCTTCTTTAGCAAATAAAAGAAAGAGAGTGGGACAGAAATCGGTAATTCGTTAGAATTCGATTTCGTCGT